>JAFAEB010000449.1 GCA_023424235.1 Bacillota bacterium | reverse complement strand
TCAACCCATTCATTTGAATAACCATTACCATTAAATACGATTCTTTGATGTTCTGTAACTGTTCTCTTAATGATATCATGAACTGCTAAATCAAAGTTATCGGATTTTTCAATTTCATCTGCCATATCACTTAATACATCTGCAACAATCGTATTTAATACGGTATTCGGTTCTGCAACCGACATGGAAGAACCAACCATTCTAAATTCAAATTTATTACCTGTAAATGCAAACGGAGAAGTACGATTTCTATCCGTTGCATCTTTTCTAAATTCAGGAATGGTATGAACTCCTGTTTTTAGTTTTTCACCTTGTTTACTTCTAGTAGCTTCACCAGTTTCAATTAATTGAGTTAATACATCTGCAAGCTGTTCACCAAGGAAGATAGAAATAATAGCAGGCGGTGCTTCATTCGCACCAAGTCTATGGTCATTTCCTGGATTGGATGCGGATAGTCTTAATAAATCAGCATGAAGATCAACCGCTTTTAATATAGCAGATAAGAATAGTAAAAATTGAATGTTTTCATGAGGGGTTTTTCCTGGATCTAATAGGTTCTTACCAGTATTTGTTACCATAGACCAGTTATTATGCTTACCAGAGCCATTTACTCCCGCAAAAGGTTTTTCATGTAATAAGCAAGATAAGCCATGACGGTTAGCAATTCTTTTCATACACTCCATCATTAATTGGTTATGATCAGTTGCAATATTTGCAGTAGCATAAATAGGAGCTAATTCATGTTGAGCTGGAGCTACTTCATTGTGTTGCGTTTTTGCTAATATACCTAGCTTCCAACATTCCTCATTTAACTCTTTCATAAAGGAAGCTACTCTTTCTTTTAAACAACCAAAATAATGGTCTTCCATTTCTTGACCTTTAGGAGGCATTGCTCCAAATAAGGTACGGCCGCTAAAAATTAAATCTTCTCTCTTTAAGTACTTTGCTTTATCAATTAAGAAATATTCTTGTTCTGCTCCAACAGAACAAGTAACTTTCGTTACATCATTATGTCCAAATAGTTTTAGTAAACGAACTGCTTGATTGCTAAGAGCTTCCATAGAACGAAGTAATGGTGTTTTCTTATCTAATGCTTCACCTGTATAGGAACAAAATGCAGTTGGAATACAAAGGGTAACCCCTGCTGCATCTTCTCTTAAAAATGCTGGAGACGTACAATCCCATGCAGTATAACCTCTTGCTTCAAAAGTTGCTCTTAATCCACCTGAAGGAAAAGATGATGCATCTGGTTCCCCTTTAATTAACTCTTTACCAGAGAACTCCATTATTACTTTACCACCTACTGTAGGTGAGATAAATGAATCATGTTTCTCTGCAGTAATTCCTGTCATAGGTTGAAACCAATGTGTAAAATGAGTTGCGCCACGCTCAATCGCCCAGTCTTTCATCGCATTAGCAACAACTTCAGCCACTAATGGATCTAAATCCTCCCCATTTTCAATTGTTTTCTTAAGTGAAGCATAAGTTTTCTTTGGTAAATGTTCTGCCATGATTCCATCATTAAATACATGCGTACCAAAAATTTCAGTTACTTTCCCTGCCATAAATTAAGACTCCTTCCATGAATTTAATAGTTACCTCTAAAAAGAAAAATCCATTTTCATTGATACATTAATTCTTCATTAATATACAAATTTTTTACATGATTATAAATAATTATTATATTTTTAATAAATATACTAATAGATATTTATTAAAAAAGAGTGCTCTCAAAAGACTTGAGAACACCCTTGCTCCAACGTTTAATATCGTCTATAGATAAAATACCACTTTTTTATGAAAAAGAAAAGCTTTTTTTTCATAATTTTTTAAGTTTTTTATTACTTTGGATTATCATACAATTTTTTTAAATAAATTTACATACATTAGTATATGTTACACAAATAATTTGTTACAACTATTTTTTGATATTAATGTTCATCTGACTAAACTGCATACTGATATTATTTTCATCAAATTTAAGTTTAATCTTCTCTAAAAGATACCACTTAAGCGGCCAATAGTTTTCATTTAATACCCACATTCGATATCCAAGAGTTATAACATTTTGCTCAAATCCACTTACAAAAAGATCTATTGGTTGATCTTGTAATACAAATTCATGTTCTTTTGCCAGATTATATAAGATTTCTTTAACTCTATCTATATTTTCCGAAGAATTTATTGATACATTAATATCTAATCGTCTTTCTGGTTCATTGGTAACATTGATAATATTAGTATTGGACAAAGCACCATTTGGCATTACAAGCAATCTATTATCAATTGTAAGTAATTTTGTATAGAAGATATCAATTGCAGTTACCTTCCCCTCATTACCATTCGTAATAATATAATCACCAACCTTAAAAGGTTTTAATAATAATATAAGTACACCACCAGCAAAATTAGAAAGTCCACCTTGTAATGCTAAACCAATACTTAAACCGGCTGACCCTATTAAAGCTATAATTGTACTCTTATCAATCCCAAGAATCGGAACCACTATAATCGTTATTAATAATATATATAATAAAGCTCGGATAAATGCGATTAAAAAACCAGAAACGCTTACTTCAACATTGATTTTATTAAAATAGCTTTCTATCACCTTCATTATAAAACGGATTAATTTTTTACCTATTACAAAAAACACAATGGCTATGATTAACTTTTTAAGAAAATCTAGCCCTTCCTCCATTAATCCTTTTAATACCTTCTCATAGTCAATTAATTTTTCCGATGTTAACAACGCTACATATTGCATAGCTATGATCCTTTCGAATAAGTATAGATTTCATTCAAAATTATTCTAAATACCATTCATCTCTCGTGTTTTCTTCTTCATCTTCTGATTTTGCTGGCATGTACTTCTTAAAGATTCGTTCAAATAATAAGGATACAAGTAAACAACAAAGTGCTGGTGCAACAAATACAAGTGGCATAATAATATAAGTACCCAATGCAAATACCGCAATAATAATTGCAATTAAGATGGTCGATGGTAAATGTTTCATTGACATAAATAATGAAGTTTTAAACAACTGTTTCATAGATATTTTAAACCTTGATAATATTGGAAATAGATAAATAGTAACACAGGTTAATAAAAATATCATAGAGTTAAATACACTTAGTAAAATGTAGGCCATTGTTCCCTCAAGATTATTAGCCCATTTTAGGTCAAATACTAGTATTAAATACATGAATAGTAGAATAATCGTTGATAATGCACCAACTTTAAAGTTATTTTTAAATGCTGTAAAAAATTCACGTATTAAATAACCACGTTCTCTTCGAATAACCTTAACAACGGTATAGTAAAGTGCTGTCGTAGCTGGTCCAATCGTGATAATAGGTATACATAATAAAGACCATATCATACTTATAATTATAATATCTACAATCTTACCGATTGTAGTGAAAAAACCATTTTCCATGTTAAAAAAACCGCCCATTTGCTATCTCCTTTTTCTATGTAACTAATATTAGGTAATTGTAAAACAATAAATACTTATAAAGTGAACTACAATACAGACAGTCAAAGTGTTTCACAATTATCTATATAACAAAAACAATTCTATCTTCATAAAGAATAACACCCTTGTCCATCGAACTAAATATAGGACAAGATGATATCTAACTTTCCTTCCAATACATACTTACTATATCCATAAGGAAGTATGAAATGATCTCCTTTTTTTATAGGTGTTTCATCGATTAATCCATCACCTTCAATTACACTAACCATAGTAAAAGGTTCTGTCTGTACAAACTCTTCCTTACCATCAATGGATATCTTCTTTACCGTATAGTATGTACAAGTTACTAACTCTTCTATGAATCCATTTTGTAATTTTATAACCTTACCTTCAACATTGACCTCATTATAAGGACATTTTATAACATCAATGCTCTTATCAATATGAAGTTCTCTCTTTTTACCATTTTGTAAGCGATCATAATCATATAATCGATAGGTAATATCACTATTTTGTTGGGTTTCAAGCATCATTGTTCCATGTTTAATTGCATGTACGGTTCCTGGATCAATCTGAAAGAAATCGCCTTTTTTTATCGGAATTTCACGAATTAAGTCCTTCCATCTATTTTCATAAATCATTGTTTTTAACTCTTCTTTATCCTTTGCATTATGACCTATAATAATGGATGCATCTAGATCACAATCAAGAATATACCAACATTCTGTTTTACCAAGTGCACCTTCTTCATTTTGACTAGCATAGGCATCATCTGGATGTACTTGAATACTTAAATCTTCTTTGGCATCAATTATTTTTATTAATAATGGAAATACTTCATTGCTTATTCCACCAAATAATTCGTCTCTTTTTTCATTATATAATGTACTTAAGTATTCGCCTTGATATGTTCCATTCTTTATTTTACAATCCCCATTAGGATGTGCACTAATAGCCCAACATTCACCTGTTTGATCCGATGGAATATCATAAGACCAGTTTCTTTTTAGTCGATTACCACCCCATATCATTTCCTTAAATACTTGTTCAAGAAATATAATCTCCTTCATTGATTCCTCCTAATGTATATATCACTATTAACATATTACCACATTATAATCATATAAAAAAGTGAAAATTATCTAAAATCAAAACAATACATGTAACGCAAATAGTAAAAAAACCTCCTAGTAGATAATACTACTAGGAGGAAGGGGGAGGAACTTGCTTAATATAGGAGATATATGAAAGCTTATTCCTTTGCTTGTAATAATTCAATTAATAAATTAGCAGCTTCACCGCGTGTTAACTTATCATTTGGTCTAAACTCATTTTTACTATTTGCTTTTACTAATTTTAATCCATTTACAATTGATACGATACCCACATCCTCAGCTTTAACTGATTTCTTATCTGCAAAATCAATTGTATATATACCTTTAATGTTAGCTAATTTATCATAACCTAAAATACTAATTAAAACTTTTGATATTTCAAGACGGCTTAAAGATGACTCATTATCTAGCACCTTGAATTTTTGTGTATTATAAAAGCCAATACCATGTAAAAATTCTTTTAGCTCTGTTCCTTTTATTTCTTTATTAGGTTCGAACTTACCACCAGTAAATCCTATTCCAATATCAGACAATAGCTTAATGCTACGTTCCATGCTATTACCTTTTATATCACTATAAACGTATTTATCACTACTCTTTACATATTCCTTACCATCATAGCCTAATTGTTTACCAGTAAATGGAGAAATATAGGATGGATAAATATTGGTGCTATATACCAAACGTACTTCATTCTTAACTGAATAGCTTGTAGGAGAAGTACTATTTATCGTATTAACTTCATAATTCAAATTAAAACCATCATTACTCATATAGTAATCAAAGGCTTTTGATGAAGACATCACATCCTTAGGAGATTCAAATGTTAAATTATTATTCCAATTATATGAGAAGGAAGTTATTTTACCTGTAACACCATCAACGGAGCCATAAATTCCATTATAATCGTAACGTATACCTTCATTTACACGATTGTAATTATAATTAAACACTCTTGGAAGTTCATTACCTAAAGAATCGTATATAATGTACCTAATATCGTTATTAGAAAATTCGCTTTTTGCATATAAATCTGGAATTTGTGTTTTTATAAATGACTCTAGTAATTTTTGACCTGCTGCTAAATCATACTTGATACTTAGAGCTGCTACTTCATCCTTTGACATATAATTATAATCTTTCACGCTTGAATAAAAAGAGATAATCTTTCCAGTCTTAGCATCAACGGTAGCTCTTGCATAAGCACGATAGGTGTCTTTTGACTCATAGTTTGCTTCTCTAGGATCAACCATATAAATATTCCATGCATAACTTATATTCTTATCATTATTGTCTGTGTATTGCTTATATAAATTAGCAGTAATCGCTTTTGCATTACCATCAATCCATAACGAAGAATTATCTTTTACCGCTTTAATTGCTTCTTCTTTCGAGATTAAACCTTTTAAATTATCTATTTCAGCTAATTCTTCTTTGGTCAATCCACTATCAGCTTTAGCAGATTCTTTATCGAATGCCATACCAGTTGCTTCTTCATTTGTTACCCAAGTATTCTTAGTAGAATATACTTCTCCGGTTTTCGCATCAACTGCAATATATGAATTATTTGGTGAGTATACTAGAAAGGCTTTTATTGTTGTATTACCTTTTGAGTCTGT
The DNA here is from genome assembly GCA_023424235.1 of Bacillota bacterium. Lineage (GTDB taxonomy): Bacteria > Bacillota > Clostridia > Lachnospirales > Lachnospiraceae > Anaerocolumna. The sequence goes on along the minus strand of JAFAEB010000449.1, from coordinate 14,158 downwards.
TGTATACGCATTTTGATAAGATAACTCCATTTTAACATTTTTTCCTATTTTTTCTTTTGCTTCTTCCTTTGTAATCTTAACATCCTTTGATGGAATATCAATATTATATAAATAGTTCGATGAATAGGATACTACTTTACCAGTATTATAATTAACACCAACAGTTACAACATTATCTGGCATTGGTATACCATTTTCAACTCTAGTATAAGTGTATTGATATTGGCCACTATAAGTTCCAAGTGATTCCACACCTACATATTCTAGTTTAGTAAAAATATCATTTGCTACTGTTTTAATAAATTTATTTGCTACCCCAACTAATTCATCTTTAAGGAATTTTGGTGCAATATAATTCATAGCATCATCGCTATAATAATAATTTAATATATTTCCATCATTATCTGCTTGAACTCTAAGACGTTTTGAGTAATCCTCATTATACCAGCTTAGATTCCAATAAGGAATTCCATTATAATTATTATCATTATAATAAGAATCAAACTTGTTTAAATCTTTTGGTATGCTAACTTTACCTTTTACAAGTTTTAATACATCTTCTAATTGTTTCGATTGATTTGTCTCTTTAACATCGGTAACAACCACCTCCCCAACTGCCGGAATATCAATGGAAGATATTTGATAAGAATCAGAGGTTGATGACTCATTTACCTCACTTAATACTCTAAGATTGGTTTGTGCCTTACTAATTGCATCAACAGGTAATAAAGATACTAGCAGTAAACCTGTAAATGATAAAGATACAATGCGTTTTTTTAACATAAACATTCTCCCTTCTGCGTATTTACGCATGATTTATTTGTAGTCTAATCCAAATTATGAAATAATTTCTTTATTTATAGATTAGACGATGAAATTTTAAAAAAGTTCCATAATTTTTATTAAATTCATAAATTTTGATCTCTTGCTATTTTTTTTTATTTATACTATTATATAGCAATATAACATTACAAAGGAGTAATTGTCTTGAGTCATATCATATCTAATCTAAAAAAAGTTTTTCCCATAACATTACCGATACTAACTGGCTATCTAGTACTAGGTGCAGCATATGGTATTTTAATGGATAGTAAAGGATATTCTGTATTCATAGTGTTGCTTTCAAGTACATTTATATATGCAGGTTCCATGCAATTTCTTTCCGTATCACTTTTAGCATCTGGATTCCATCCCCTATATGCAATATTCATGACCTTAATGGTTAATGCACGCTATCTATTCTATGGAATATCCATGCTAAAAAAATTTAAAGGAACTGGTGGCTTAAAATATTATTTGATTTATGGTATTACAGATGAAACCTTCTCCTTACTATGTTCTACGAATGAATTAAATAGTAATTCCCCTATGGTTTCTACTTATAATGGAGATGTAGAACGAAAATCCTATATGCTTTATGTTACCTTATTAAATCACATCTACTGGGTTATCGGTTCTTTACTTGGCTATCTTTTAAGTTCTGTACTTGACTTTAATACGATGGGATTGGACTTTGTACTTACAGCATTATTCGTTGTTATTTTTATAGATAAATTACGAGAAGCAAAAAAATATCTGCCCTTTATAATAGGTATTGGTTCCTCTGTTATATGTCGATTAATATTTGGTAGTAGTAATTTTATTCTTCCAACTATGATAACCATTATTATACTTGTTACAGTTTTACGAAATAAATTAAAGGGAGGAGTTTAAGATAATGAGTTCATTTGAAATCTTAGTTACGATACTGGTAATTACATTAGCTACTGCTACCTTACGATTCTTACCATTTTTTATTTTTCCTGAACATAAAGAAACTCCTAAGTTTATCATGTACTTAGGAGATATATTGCCACTTACTACTGTTGGTATGTTGGTTGTATATTGTCTAAAAGATATATCCTTTATCGCATATCCCTATGGACTTTCTGAGATAATCTCTATCCTTGTAATTGTAGTCTTGCACCTATGGAAAAAGAATACACTTATTAGCATAGGTGCAGGTACTTTATTATATATGTTTTTGATACAAGTTGTCTTTTAAAAAGTATCTATTCATATTCCTTTATACTTTTAATTAATATATCGTTATTCTAAGGAGTGGATGAATAATCCACTTCTTAATTTTGGCTCAAACCAAGTTGATTTAGGTGGCATAAGCTTATTCTCATCTGATACCTTAAATAGTTCACGCATGGTAGTTGGGTACATGGAAAAGGCAACTTCCATATCAGTAGCTACTCTTTTTTCTAACTCTTTTATTCCTCGAATTCCACCAATAAAATCAATTCGATTATCTACTCTTGGGTCTAGTATACCTAAAATAGGCTCCAATAAATTATCCTGTAAAATAGAAACATCCAATGCTTTAACCGGATCTTCTTTAATTGTATAATCTTCTTTTATTTTAATTTTATACCATTTATTGTCTAGATGCATACCAAAGCTACCCTTTTCATCTGGTTCATAAGGGTAATCAACATGACCAATATAAAATCGTTCCTTAACTTTTTCTATGAATTCATCTACTGAATATCCATTTAAGTCTCTAACCACACGATTATACGGTAATATCATAAGTTCATCTTCAGGGAAAAATACAGATAAAAAGTAATTAAACTCTTCGCTGCCATCGTAATCTTTGTTTTGCTCTCTTCTTAAATTACCAACAGCAACTGCTGACGCAGCTCTGTGATGTCCATCAGCAATGTATATATGATTAATATGAGAAAATGCATCCTTAATTCTACTTATCATTCCATCTTCATCAATTCTCCATACATTATGGGTAATTCCATCCTTTGACCTAAAGGAATAAATGGACTCCTTAACTTTTGCTTCCTTCATTATATCATGTAGGATCTCATTAGAAGGGTAACTTAAAAATATTGGTCCTGTTTGTGCATTACATGTATCTACATGTCTAATACGGTCTAGTTCCTTATCTGCCCTTGTTTTTTCATGCTTTTTAATAATATTATTTTGATAATCATCAATAGAGGCACATGCAACAAAGCCAGTTTGAGATCTTCCATTCATAATTAACTCATAAAGATAATAGCATTCCATATCATCTTTAATAAAGTACCCTTTAGCAATATAATCACTTAGTAATTCTTTTGCTTTTTGATAAACTCTGTCATCATAAGTATCTACTGAGTCATCAAAGGAAGTTTCTGCCCTATCAATACTTAAGAATGATAAAGGTTCTCTTGTAACCTCCTCTTTTGCTTCGCTTCTATTATATACATCATAGGGAAGTGCTGCAATTCTATCTACTAGCTCCCCTGTCGGTCTAATACATGAAAATGGTTTTACTACTGCCATACTATCCTCCATAAAAAGTTTATAAAAGGCTACTACAAACCAATCTCATATACTGCATAGCTTAGTATTTATTCTACTAATTATACCTGTGTATTGAGTTAAATTTGCAGCAGCCTTAAAGATTGTACTATTATCATACCACATACAAGTAATAAACTGTAGTGCAATCATAAAATTATAATTAAAGTATTCTAACCTTTAATACACCATTGATTTTGTTAAGAGCTTCCATCATGCTATGACTTGCTTCTCGTTCAATATCAATAACCGTATATGCATAATCACCTTTACTTTTATTTACTAAGTTAATAATATTAATATTATCAGATGATAATACACTTGTAAATTGAGTTAACATACTAGGTATATTTTTATGGTTTATTGTTATTCTCTTACCCACCTCACCTATACCAGCATCACAATTAGGGTAGTTAACAGAATTTATTATATTGCCATATTGTAAATATTCTTTAATTTGCTTTACAGCCATTATTGCACAATTATCTTCTGATTCTTCTGTCGATGCTCCTAAATGAGGGATTGCAATAACCCCCTTCATATTAGCCGTTTTATTATTAGGGAAGTCAGTAACATAAGATTTCACTTTAGCAGAAGCTAGTGCATCTTTCATATCATCATCATTTACTAGTAAATCTCTTGCAAAGTTTAGTATAATAACTCCGTCTTTCATAAGAGATATACTGTCTTTGTTGATCATTTTTTTTGTATCATCAACTAAAGGTACGTGTACTGTTATGTAATCACATTCCTTATAAATCTCCTCTTTTGTTTTTACTGAGATGATTTCTCTTGATAAATTCCATGCATGTTCTACAGATATATATGGGTCATAACCATACACCTCCATACCAAGACGCTTCGCTGCATTAGCAACTAATACACCGATAGCCCCTAGGCCTATAACACCTAATTTTTTACCTTCGATTTCCTTCCCAGCAAATTTAGCTTTCCCTTTTTCTACTAGCTTAGCTACGTTTTCATCTTCTTTAATTGTTTCTACCCAATTAATACCACCAACGATATCACGAGAAGCTAGTAGTAAACCAGCAATTACTAGTTCCTTAACACCATTTGCATTTGCACCAGGTGTATTAAACACAACAATACCTTGCTCTGCGCATCTTTCTAGTGGAATATTATTAACACCAGCACCTGCTCTACCTATTGCAGCTAAATTAGATGGAAACTCCATATCTAACATGGATGCACTACGTACTAAAACAGCATCAGCATCATCCATTCCTTCTATTTTTGTATATTCATCTGAAAACAAATTTAAGCCTATAGGTGCGATTGGATTAAGACAATTATAACGATACATATTTTATACCCTCCATACAATCATAACGAAATTAATTACGCTAAGTTTTCTTCTTCAAACTTTCTCATAAATTCAACTAACTTTTCTACACCTTCCATTGGCATCGCATTATATATACTAGCTCGCATACCGCCAACACTTCTATGACCTTTCAAGTTTTCGAAACCAGCACTTTTTGCTTCTTTGATAAACTTTGCATCCATTTCATCACTAGCAGTAATAAATGGTACATTCATTAATGAACGATCTTCTTTTACAACAGTCCCTTTAAATAACTTACTTTCATCAAGGAAGCTATATAAAATTTCAGCTTTCTTTTCATTGATTTCTTTCATTGCGGTTAGTCCACCAAGCTTTTTAATCCATTTAAACACCTTGCCACATATATAAATACCATATGCTGGTGGTGTATTATATAGGGATTCATTATCTGCATGAATTTTATATTTTAACATAGTAGGAGTATATGGTAATGTATCTTCTGTGATTAAATCCTCACGTATAATTACAATTACTACGCCCGCTGGGCCTATATTTTTTTGAACTCCACCATAGATAATACCATATTTACTTACATCAACAGGTTCGGATAAGAAACAGGAGGAAACATCAGATACTAAAACTTTACCTTTTGTATTTGGTAGGGTTTTGAATTTAGTACCATAAATGGTATTGTTTTCACAGATATAAACATAGTCTGCATCATCACTTATGTTAAGATTTGAACAATCTGGAATATATGAAAAGTTTTTATCTTTTGAGGAAGCAATCACATTCGCTTTACCATAGATAGCAGCTTCCTCATATGCTTTTTTTGCCCATTGTCCTGTAATAATAAAATCAGCAACTTTATTTTTCATAAGATTCATGGGAATCATAGCAAATTGTTGAGAAGCTCCTCCTTGTAAAAATAAAACCTTATAATTATCAGGAATCTCCATTAGGTCTCTTAAATCCTGTTCTGCTTCTTTAATAATTCCTTCATAGGCTTTTGAACGGTGACTCATCTCCATTACAGACATTCCAGTTCCTTTGTAATCAAGCATTTCATCTGCTGCTTCTCTTAATACTTCTTCTGGTAATACAGCAGGTCCTGCTGAAAAATTAAACACTCTTCCCATTTGTTAATCCTCCTATAAATTGTTTCATATAATGATATGAGTATTAAAAGCTATTAATGATTTCCTTTTATACTATCATCCGATTATAGTAAAATGGTTTTGCCTATTTTAAATAGCAAAACCATTTAACACTATAACACTTTAATATACTACATTATAAGACTTAGTTAAAAATTAGTCAATATATTAATTTTTATAATCATCCTATTATATGAATTAATAAATTATAAAATTTCATTATATGAAGTATATGAAATCACGATCCGAATTTTATTATTATTCTTGATTTATTATTTAACTAAATAAAAATCTCTATTTATTTTTTTCTAAATCTTCTTCTGTAAACACTTCATCAATAGGAGCACCTGGGGCTACCATTGGCCAAACTTTCTCATCAATTGGTATGATACAATCAATTACAACAGGCTCATTCAAGCTAATAGCTTTCTTTAATACCTCTTCTACTTCCTCAATTTTAGTAATTCTAAAAGCTTTTGCCCCCATAGCTTCAGATACTTTAACGAAATCCACTTTGTCTGTGAGTGTTGTTTGTGAGTATCTTTGACCATAGAATAAGTCTTGCCACTGTCTTACCATCCCAAGCACTTGATTATTAAGAATTATTTGAATAATTGGTATCTCATAACGTGTCGCTGTACCAATTTCATTCATGTTCATACGAAAACAACCGTCACCAGCAATATTAACTACTATTTTATCAGGTTTCGCTATCTTAGCACCGATACATGCACCTAGTCCATAACCCATAGTACCTAGTCCACCTGATGTAAGATAGGTTCTTGGATATTTATAATTGTAAAACTGAGCCGCCCACATTTGATGTTGACCAACTTCTGTTGTAACAATTGCTTCCCCCTTCGTAACCTCATATAATTTTTCAATTATATATGGGCCAGTCAAAACATCTTTTCGATACTTTAATGGGAATTCCTCTTTCATCTCCATTATAGTATCAATCCATTCTTTATGATCTTGTTGTTCTAATTTTTCATTTAAGATTGATAGTACTTCTTTTACATCACCAATAATATGATGATCTACCATGATATTCTTATTAATTTCAGCTGGATCTATATCAATTTGAACTATTTTAGCATTATTTGCAAATTTTGATGCATTTCCAGTTACTCGGTCACTAAAGCGTGCACCGATGGTTATTAATAGATCACATTGTGTAACTCCAAGGTTAGCGGTTTTTGTTCCATGCATTCCTATCATACCTGTATTTAATGGATCTTCTCCATCAAATGCCCCTTTTGCCATAAGAGTATCTGTTACAGGTGCGTGAACCTTATACACAAATTCTTTTAATTCATGGTTTGCTTCTGATATGATAGCTCCGCCACCAACAAATATCATCGGTTTCTTGGATGTTCTTATAAGAGACAATGTTTTGTCTATTTCATCTTGATTGATAGGAGTATGATTTACAACTGGTTCAATGCTCTCTTTTACATACTCAGCTTTATTAGCTGTAACATCTTTTGCGATATCAATTAATACAGGCCCTGGTCTACCTGTTTGTGCTATTTTAAATGCTCTACGAATGGTATTTGCTAATTGTGTAACGTCTTTAACGATAAAATTATGTTTTGTAATAGGCATTGTAATACCAGCTATATCAACTTCTTGAAAACTATCCTTCCCAAGTAAATTAACTGTAACATTACCTGTTATTGCTACAATAGGTATTGAATCCATATAAGCAGTAGCGATACCTGTTACAAGATTAGTAGCTCCAGGACCACTAGTCGCTAAACATACACCTACTTTTCCAGTAGCTCGTGCATATCCATCTGCTGCGTGTGCAGCCCCCTGCTCATGTGACGTTAATATATGTCTTATTTCATTTTGATGTCGATATAATTCATCATAAATATTAAGTACTGCTCCACCTGGATAACCAAATATCGTATCAACACCCTGTTCTTTTAAACATTCAACTAAGATTTGAGAACCTGTATATTCCATCCTGCACCTCTTTCTTGGCTTAACGCATTAAATTGTTTGGTTAAAAGGGTTTGTTACAAAACAGATTATATCATCCATACAATCTGTTTTGCAGGAACCCTTATTACGATTCATATATTGTAAACTAAAATTTATGTAACTATTGTGGTATTTCTAGAATTGCACCACGACTACTTGATGAAACCATTGCTTGATATCGTTTAAGATATCCTGTTAACCCTGGAGTCTGTTTCGGAACAAAATTCGCTTTACGTCTATTTAGTTCCTCTTCTGATATGACAAAGTCAAGGCTATAGTTGTCAATATCGATTTTAATGATATCTCCTTCTTCAACAAATGCAATATTACCACCTACATAGGCTTCTGGCGCTACGTGACCGATTGCTGCACCTCTTGAAGCACCTGAAAAACGTCCATCAGTTATTAAAGCTACACTTGAACCTAATCCCATACCAATAATAGCTGAGGTAGGGTTTAACATTTCACGCATACCAGGTCCACCTTTTGGTCCTTCATAACGAATTACTACAACATCTCCAGGGTTAATCTTACCGCCTTTTATAGCATCAATTGCATCTTCTTCACAATCAAATACTCTTGCAGGTCCTTCATGCTTCATCATTTCTGGTGCAACAGCAGAACGTTTTACAACGGAGGCTTCCGTTGCTAAGTTACCCTTTAAAACTGCGATTCCACCTGTTTCACTATATGGATTATCAATTGGTCTAATTACCTCTTTGTTTAGATTAACACTATATTGAATATTTTCTCCTAATGTTTTACCTGTGCAGGTAATTAAATCTGTATATAATAAATCTTTTTTACTAAGTTCTTTCATTACTGCATAGATACCACCAGCTTCATTTAGATCTTCCATATAAACATGGCCAGCAGGTGCTAGATGACACAAATTAGGAGTCCTACTACTAATTTCATTCGCAATATCTAAATTTAATTCATAACCTACTTCATGTGCAATTGCTGGAAGATGTAACATACTATTGGTAGAACAGCCTAGTGCCATATCCACTGTTAAGGCATTTAAGAAGGCTTTTTCAGTCATAATATCTCTTGGTCTTATATCTTTTTCAACTAATTCCATAACCTTCATTCCAGCATGCTTCGCTAACTTAATACGCTCTGAATAAACAGCAGGTATGGTACCGTTTCCTTTAAGTCCCATACCAAGCACCTCAGTAAGGCAGTTCATACTATTCGCTGTATACATACCTGAACAGGATCCTCCTGTAGGACATGTTTTACAAGAAAATTCTTCTAAGTCATCAAGCGTTATTTTTCCAGCAGTATATTCTCCTACTGCTTCAAACATACTGGAAAGACTAGTTTTTACACCATTTATTTTACCAGCTAGCATTGGTCCACCACTGACAAATATGGTAGGTATATTAAGTCTAGCTGCTGCCATTAATAAACCTGGTACATTCTTATCACAGTTTGGTACCATAACTAAAGCATCAAAGGCTTGTGCCATTGCTACTGCTTCTGTAGAATCTGCTATTAAATCTCTAGTTGCAAGAGAATATTTCATACCTAAATGCCCCATAGCAATACCATCACAGACTGCAATGGCTGGGAACATAACAGGAGTCCCTCCTGCCATAGCGACACCCATCTTTACAGCATCTACTATTTTATCAAGGTCCTTATGACCAGGTACAATTTCATTATGGGAACTTACAATACCAACTAGAGGTCTTGATAACTCTTCCTTGGTAAAGCCTAATGCATGAAATAAGGAACGATGAGGTGCCTGTTGTACACCTTTTTTAACTACATCACTTTTCATATTATCAGCCACCTTTTCTAATTATGTTTGGTAATATCTGTTTTCGTGTTGTTGTATATAATATCTTACTTCTAACTAAAAATCAATAAATATTTATAAAATATTGAACTTTTCAGAATATTACTAAAAGTAAAGGAATGTAGCTACTTTTTTTATTACAAACTTTTGTATTTACATACTTTATATAAAAGCTTTGAAAGCTTTTATATATAAGGCTTACTTTAAATTACAATTTACTATTTTGAGTATTGTTCGATTATTTTTAGTAAAACTGCGACTGCTTTTTCCATGGATTGAATGGATATATATTCATATCTACCATGGAAGTTGTGTCCTCCGGTACCAAGATTTGGACAAGGTAATCCCATATAAGATAACCTAGAACCATCTGTACCACCACGTATTGGTACAATAATTGGTGTTATCTCTAACTCTTCTAATGCTTTTTTCGCATTCTCAATTAAGTGAAAATGTGGTTCTACCTTTTCTTTCATGTTATAATAGGAATCTTTCATTGTTACCTTAACAGTTCCTTCTCCATATTTTTCATTTAAGAAGTTTGCAGTTTTTACAAAACGTTCTTTTTTTGCTTCAAACTTTTCATTATCGTGATCTCTTATTATATAATTAGCTCTAGCACTATCTACACTACCTTCTAAGGTATCTAGCATATAAAACCCTTCATAGCCTTCTGTATACATCGGATTTTCAAAGACTGGAAGCATACTTTGGAATTCCATTGCAATATATAATGCATGAACCATTTTATTCTTAGCATATCCTGGGTGAATACTCTTTCCTTGAATTTCTAGCTTGGCACCAGCAGCATTAAAGTTTTCATATTCAATTTCTCCAACTTCACCACCATCAACGGTATAAGCTATATCTGCACCAAACCCTTCTACATCGAAAAAGTCCACTCCTCTGCCTACTTCTTCATCTGGAGTAAAGGCAATTTTTATTGTACCATGTGGGATTTCTTTGTGATTTAAAAGGTATTCGGCCATAGCCATAATTTCTGCTACACCTGCTTTATCATCTGCACCTAGTAAGGTAGTTCCATCAGTAACAATAAGATCATCTCCAATATAGTGCTTTAAGCTTTCATACTCATCAACTCTCATAATAACCTCAAGCTCTTTATTTAGAACAATATCCTTACCATCATACTTATTGATGATTTGTGGATTAACATTTTCACCACTTAAAGCTGGAGCAGTATCCATATGAGCCACAAAACCAAGAGTAGGTATCTCTTTTGTAGTAGTGGCTTCAATCGTTGCATAAACATATCCATGTTCTTCATCAAAACGAACATCACTGGCTCCCATTGTTTTTAGTTCTTCTACTAATAATCTACCTAGGTTCTTTTGCTTTTCGCTACTTGGTACTTGTTCCATATCATCTACGGATTGTGTATCTATTTTAACATAATTTAAAAAACGTTCCGCTACTGTTTTCATATATTCTCCATTCTGCTGATTTTACTCTAATGAGTATCAGCACTTAATTTTTTAGGACTTTTTATATTCTTAGCATCTATAAAACTAAAACTAGAGTGCCTATTGTAATTAATATTCCGCCGATTAATGTCTTTACTGTAAATGCTTCACCTAAAATAAAAAAGGCTAAAATCATAGTTATTACTACACTTAATTTATCTATTGGTACAACCTTTATGGCTTCTCCTAATTGCAATGCTTTATAATAGAATAACCAAGAAGCACCGGTTGCTAAACCAGATAGAATAATAAATTTTAAACTTTTAGAACTTATACTAGATACACCTTTATAAGCTCCAGTAATAAATACAATTCCCCATGCCATTATTAATACTACTATTGTTCGTATTGCAGTAGCAAGATTAGAATTTACATCTTTGATTCCAAGTTTAGCTAAGATGGAAGTTAGTGAAGCAAATAGAGCTGCTAGAATTGCATATAAAATCCACATATTTTTTTCTCAATATTCTTTCTAATTTGTATTTAAATATAACTTTAAAGAAAAACCCTTGATTGCTCAAGGGTTATTTTAATAATCTTAAATTATACTCTCTTTAAATAATCACCAGTTCTTGTATCAATGCTGATTTTATCACCTTGTTCAACAAATAAAGGAACATAAACGGTTGCGCCTGTTTCAACAGTAGCAGGTTTTGTAGCACCTTGTGCTGTATCTCCTTTAAAGCCTGGTTCTGTACTTACGATTACTAACTCAACAAATAAAGGTGGTTCAATAGCAAATACTTCTTTATTATGAGAAAGCATTTTAACCATATCATTTTCCTTAACGAATTTTAAAGAATCACCAATTGCATCTTCATTAAGAGCAAATTGATCATAAGTATTAACATCCATAAAATGGAATAGATCGCCATCTCTATATAAGTATTGCATTTCTGCACGTTCAATATGAGCTTGAGGGAATTTTTCTTGAGGTCTAAAAGTTTTTTCTGTTACCCCACCACTTTTAATATTTCTTAATTTTGTTCTAACAAATGCAGCGCCTTTACCTGGTTTTACATGTTGGAAATCGATAACTTGGAATATATTATTATCCACTTCAATTGTTAATCCATTTCTAAAATCTCCTGCTGATATCATATAAGATATTTCCTCCTTAAATTAGCTATTCTATAGTTTATAATATAGTACAAGAATTTTCAACTGTTTTTTATAAAATGTAAAAAAAAATACCAAGATTTATATTATCTATTGTTGATTCATTAGATTGATATTAATGATAGCATCTACAGCAAGTAGGTAACCTTGTAAACCAAGGCCAACAATTTGTCCATTACATTCACAAGCAATAACCGAAATATGACGAAACTCTTCTCTCTTATGAACATTTGAAATATGAACTTCAATCTTTGGCATGTCAATCGATGCAAGAGCATCACGGATTGCATAACTATAATGGGTATAGGCACCCGGATTAATAATGATACCATTTATGCCATCTAAATGGGCTTGTTGTATTCGATTTATAATCTCACCTTCTGTATTACTCTGAAAGGTATCAATAATAATATTATTTTCTTTACTCTTTTTATCAAGTAATTGTATTAAATACTCATAGTTATGTGTTCCATATATTTGCTTCTCCCTAATTCCTAGGAAATTAATATTAGGACCATTAATGACTAATATTCTCATCGTTACCTCTCCCTACTTTTTATTATTAGCTGTTTTTCGATATCATCAATAATATCATCGATATTCATATTATCTACTTGAATTATCATATGGGCATATTGTGTATAGATAGGCTTTCTAAAATGATACAATTCTTCCACCTTATTATCTTTATTCGAAAACAAAGGTCTGTCCTTATCATTTTTAAGTCGCTTATTAATTGTCTCTAAACTAGCATCTAAAAATACTACAGTACCAAGTTGACCTAATAATTCTCCATTTCCAGTTTTAATCGGTAAACCTCCACCAACTGATATAACAGCATTATCTAGTTCATCAAGTAGTGATTTTATGGTAGCTGTTTCTAATTCTCTAAAATATGCCTCACCTTTATGACTAAAGATATCTTTTATACTCTGATTACTATTTTTCTCAATTAATGCATCAGTATCCACAAATAAAAGCTTGTTTCGACTTGCTAATTTTTTCCCAACACTTGTCTTTCCACAACCCATAAAACCAATTAATATAATGTTTGACATGTACTACCCTTTCAAATAACAGATATCCTTAAACAATACATTCACTCTGTTAAAATTAAGAATTACTTTTTAAATTATTTTTAGCCCTATCTCGTCTATAATAATATAGCACGATACGTTCTAGATATCGTTTCAATACAATTTGAATCTCTTCTTTCTTTCCGATAGGTTTAACAAAGTAGCTTTTTATACCAGCACGTTTTGCACCATAAACATCAGTAAATAACTGATCACCTACAAAAACCGTATTTTTTTTATTGGTATTTAGCATTTTCATTGCTTTCTTATAATTTAATGTAGATGGTTTTTTAGCATCAAAAATGTAAAATACATTGATATCTTTATTAAATCTCATAACTCGTTCTTCTTTGTTATTAGACATCAAACATATCTTAAATCCTAATTCTCTTAATTGATGCATTAAATTAATCGCCTTTTCATTGGCATCTGCACCATGTTCTACTAATGTATTATCAATATCAAATATTAAGCCTCGATAACCTTTCTTATATAAGGCTTTATAATCTATTTTATATGCTGAATCAGCTATTTCATCGGGATAAAACATTGTTAAAAGCATCCGAATCCTCCATAACATATCAATTGTATTAATGATTTATAAATAATTTTGTTAATTCATTACTTTCTACCACAATTATCTTTTACTACTAACACCTTAATCTATATTTCTTATACTAATTTTCTTTATACTAATTTTCTTTATACTAAATTTACTTTATACTAATTTTCTTTATACTAAATTTTCATTGTATTAAATTTTCTTACACTAAATTTACTTTATACTATTTTGTTGTAAATTTTCTTTGTAGTAAATTTTCTTATCTAAATTTACTTTATACTATAATTTCATTATATGTAGATATTTATTT
>JAFAEB010000412.1 GCA_023424235.1 Bacillota bacterium | reverse complement strand
AATATATCTTCCTTCGTATTATATTCAAGAAAATTTTCAGGTCCTATTAATGAAGCTGCTAACATCGTAAGTGAATTGCAATCAGCAATGGCAGCAGCAGAGCGTGTGTTTAAAGTTATAGATGATGAATCAGAAAAAGCTGATGTTGAGGGAGCAAAAGAATTAAAGGATATTCATGGAAATGTTGATATTAAAAATGTATCCTTTGGTTATTCGAAAGATAAAATGATCATTAAAAATCTTAACCTATCTGCAAAAAAAGGTTCTCTAATCGCGATTGTAGGTCCTACCGGTGCAGGAAAAACCACCATAATAAATTTACTTATGAGATTTTATGATGTGGATCGTGGTGAGATTTATGTTGATGATAATAATATCAATACATTAACAAGAAAAAGTCTTAGACAGTCTTATGCCATGGTTTTACAAGACACCTGGGTGTTTAAAGGAACCTTATTTGAAAATATAGCCTATGGCCGAGAGGGTGCCACTATGGAGGAAGTAGTGGAGGCTGCAAAGGCAGCAAAAATACATTCCTATATTAAACGCCTTCCTGATGGCTATAATACAATTTTAAATGACGATGGAATTAATATTTCGAAAGGTCAGAAGCAATTATTAACCATTGCAAGAGCCATGTTAATGGATGCAAAAATACTTATCTTAGATGAAGCTACTTCGAATGTTGACACTCGAACAGAAATACAAATCCAGGCAGCAATGAGAAACTTAATGGCTGATAAGACTTGTTTTGTTATTGCCCATCGTTTATCCACTATCCAAAATGCAGATCAAATCCTAGTTGTAAAGGATGGTAATATTATTGAGCAAGGAAATCACAATGAACTTATTAAGCAAGAAGGTTTTTATCATAAATTATATCATTCTCAGTTTGAATAGCTCGAATAATTTAAATCTAGAGAGTATATCAATAAAATAAATAAAAATTTCTTCTTGACCTTTTTAATATTCTCATATATAATTCAAAAGTAAAATTTATATTTGGTGCGTATAAGAAATCAGCACAAGACTTATTAATGGTCTTGTGCTTTTTTGCATTCCAAATATCTACAAAAAGGAGGATGGAAATGGAGTTCTATACAAAACTACCGAGAAACAAAAAGGAATTTATCTTGTTCATGGCTGTTATATCAATACTATCAGTCAACATAATTGCTCCTATCATTACATGCTTTGAGATGGGCTTTCATATGTATATTTGGGCAGATACCTTAAAGGTAATCCCATTTATCTGGTGTGCAGTAATTATTTTAGTATTACTTACACATAAACCAGCCAAAACGCTTACATCTCTTATCGTAAAAGAGGGAGATAGCTTTGGTGCCCATATTTTGGCTAATACTGTGTGTTCAGTATTGCATATGTCAATCTTTTTAACTGAGTAGTACTTTATGAAAATATAATAGAATTATAATATAGAACAATAATTTACTTGATAAAAATTAAAATTATTAGTAAAATAGGTATGTTGTATTATTATAGGTAACCCGTTTAGAAAGGCTGGTGCTAGATGAAGAATATAAAAGAGCACATAAAATTAAATAGCTTTAAACCTGTCTACCTATTATATGGAACTGAAAGTTATTTAAAAAAATTATACAAGGATAAACTAAAAGTTGCTATCTTAAATACTAGTGATGAAATGAATTATAGTTATTTTGAAGGAAAAGGTATTGAAATTCCAAAATTAATTGAAATTGCAAATACCCTACCATTCTTTAGTGATAAAAGATTAATAATGATAGAAAATAGTGGTTTGTTTAAAAGTAGTAATGATTTAGCTGATTACATCAAGCAGATTCCAGACACAACACATATTGTATTTGTTGAAAATGAAGTTGATAAGAGAAATCGTTTGTTTAAAGCAGTCAAGGATGTTGGAACTATTTCAGAAATGAATAGTATGGATGAAGCGAATCTTAAATTATGGGTTGCTTCTATATTAAGTAAAGATAAGAAAAAGGTAACTGAGGATACCATATTGTACTTACTTAGTAAAACTGGTTCTGATATGGAGAATATTCAAAATGAAGTTGAAAAATTAATCTGCTATGCATGGGATAGGGATGTCATCACAAGAGATGATATTGATGAAGTATCAACCACACAGATTACAAATAAGATATTTTTAATGATAGATGCTATTGGTAGTAAAAATCAAGATAAAGCGCTAGAGTTATATTATGATTTATTAGCATTAAGAGAAAAACCAATGTCTATCTTATTCTTAATCACAAGACAATTTAACATACTACTACAAGTTAAGGAATTAGCATCCCTAGGATATAATAATACTATCATAAGTCAGAAAACAGGTTTAATGCCTTTTACGATTAGTAAATATATAAGTCAAAGTAAAAACTATACAGCAGAAATATTAAAAGAAGCATTAGACAGTTGTACTGAGATTGAAGAAATGATAAAAACAGGTAGATTAATTGACAAAATTGGTGTAGAATTACTTATTGTAAAATACAGTACAAGTAAGTAAATTTTATATATTGGAGACGTACCGAAGAGGCCGTAACGGGAGCGACTCGAAATCGTTTTATCCGCAAGGATACGTGGGTTCGAATCCCACCGTCTCCGTTTGAATACAAAAAGTCAACGCAATAGCGTTGGCTTTTTGTATTCCTAGGGAACTGAGGATTCGAACCCATGGTCGACATCCCACCGTCTCCGCTCATGAGCAAAGTTTCAGAAGAGATTCTGCATAATTGCAAAGAAAACAAGAAGATAAGAAAAGTAAAAGGCAATTATTACCGTATCCGTTTGTATACAAATTTTGAAAACACCTTGACAACTGACTTTGAATAACTTATGATGTAGTTATTAATACTACATAACATAGTTTGTTGAAAGGAGTCTGTTACATGGATAAAATAATAAAAAATATAAGCTTATTTGGTGATTCGATATTAAAGGGGATTCAAATTAATCCTATAAACAATAAATACTATGTAAATAATCAAATTGATTTAGAAATGTTAAGTAAAAAATATTCCTTAGAAATAAAAAATTACTCAAGTTTTGGATGTACTGTTACAAAAGGTAGCAACTTACTTGATAAGAGGTTTGAAAAAAATCTATCCTGTGATGCCATTATAATGGATTTTGGAGGAAATGACTGTGATTATAATTGGAGTGAAATATCCAAGGATCCATTTGGAGTGCATTCACCTAACACACCATTAGAAGTATTTGAAGAAATCTATATTGATATTATAGACCGCTTAATGAAAAAAGGTATTATGCCAATTCTAACTACACTGCCACCACTAGAACCACAAAGGTTTTTCGAATGGTTTTGTAAAGATTTAAATAAAAAAAATATTCTAATGTGGCTTGGTGAAATTAAAAATATTTATACTCACCAAGAAAATTATTCGAAGGTTGTAGAAAAAATAGCTAAAATTAAGAAAGTTCCATTAATAGACCTAAGAACAGCATTTATTAAAGCTGGTAATGTGAAGGAACTTTTATGCGAGGATGGAACACATCCAAATTCATTGGGACAAAAGGTTATAAGTAATAGCTTTAATGAATTTGCTTTTATCAATCTATAGAAATTAAAATAAGGATTCTTGAGAATGAGTAATTCATTTTCAAGAATTTTTTTGATTCATACAAGGAAATTACGTCCTTTGAAATAAAAACTCTCCGTGAGGAATACTATATTTTATTCGATCATTGATTTCAAGTTGAAGGTAAAGTATAATCTACTTAATCTCTCATATTTCATTGGAAAACTGATTAGACTATATTATGAAGATTATGCAAGGAGTGTAAAAAGAATAGCTATATATACAAGCTTAGGTTTTAGACTACATAGTAATATAAGATACTCCATAAGGTGA
>JAFAEB010000406.1 GCA_023424235.1 Bacillota bacterium | reverse complement strand
GTTCACGTTCTGCTTTCATTTGTTTCTCCATTGCATCTTGAATTGCTGCTGGAGGAATAATATTCTTTAACTCAACACGATTTACTTTAATTCCCCAAGGGTCAGTTGCTACATCAAGGGAAATTCTCATTTTAGTATTTATTATTTCACGAGAAGTTAATGTTTGGTCTAATTCTAAATCACCAATTATATTTCTTAATGTAGTTGCAGTTAAATTCTCAATTGCCATAATTGGTCTTTCAACACCATATGCAAATAGTTTCGGATCTGTAATTTGAAAAAATACTACAGTATCAATTTTCATGGTTACATTATCCTTTGTTATTACAGGTTGTGGTGCAAAGTCAACTACTTGCTCTTTTAATATAACTTTTCTAGCAATTTTATCAATTAATGGAAGCTTAATATGAATACCAACATTCCAAGTTGCTTGATAACCACCTAAACGTTCTACTACATAGGCATGGGCTTGAGGTACAATCTTAACACATGATACAGCGATAAGTAAAACTAATATAATAAATATTACAATTGCAATTTCCATACTAAACTAAAGCCTCCTCTTCTTTTCCAACGATTAATTTAACACCGGATATTTCTTTTACCATGACACGTTCATTTACATCAAAAACATGCTGTTCTTCTTTTGATCTAGCCATCCATATTTGACCATTAAGAATGACTTCACCCGAGTTATTAAAATTATCAATTTTTACAGTTACTTTTGCTTCTTGCCCGATTAAGCTTTCATAATTTGTCTTAACCCTTTGCTTATTAAAATACTTTACTGCAATTGGTCTTGTTAAGAATAAAAGCCCAAAAGAGACTACAAAAAAGAATATAAGTTGTAACAATAAACTTCCTGACAGTAAAGATACTAAAAATGCAACTAATGCACCACCTGAAAACCAGATAGTGGTTAATCCTAAGGTAAGAATTTCAATTAGTAATAATATTGCAAGCAAAATCAACCAATAGAGTGGATTCATACTTACCCCTCCTTTCTTTATTACAATTCACACTAATTACCTATATACATAATATTACTGCATTCCTAGTAAAATAACAAGAGGAATAGATTAAAATACGATTATAACAAAATGAAAAAATATTTATAAACCAGGAGTATTATTATCAAGGATGGATAAGGATATATTAAGATTTCCATTTCTACATCGGAGTTCATCAATAAATTCTTTTTGATTACAGCCTTCCTTCATATGTATCCCATAAGTTAACTCAAATAGGGTTCCCATATTTGTTGTCTTCACTCGTTCTAGGTCAAATTTAGTTGTATACTTTTGAAATAAATCATCAAAGGCACCTTCAAAATTCATATCTTCTGGGATGGTAATTTTTAATTGCCTCCTTTTAATCTTTATGTTTGAGAAACTAAATTTATGAAATAATACAATGATTAAGGATAACATAACTGTTACGACTCCAGCAAAGGTTAAAAATCCAAGTCCACAACCGAGTCCAACTGCCAATGCTAAAAATACAAAGGTAATATCCTTAGAATCCCCTGGAGCACTACGAAACCTAACCAAAGTAAAAGCACCTGCCATAGAAAATGCCCTAGCTATATTATTTCCTATTAGAAGAATTACTACAGATACTATGGCTGGTAAAATAATTAAACTCAAAAGAAAACTAGAGGAACGCTCCATATCCCTTGTAACAAAAATATAAGCCATACAGATAATTAATCCTAAAGCTATCGCTAATAGGATAGAAAGAATTGCTCCTTGTACATTGATAGCATTAACCGTATCTGTAACCGCATCTGTAACCGTATTTGTAAAAATAGTATCAAACATTATGTATCCGCCTTTCCAAACTGTTTTTTATATTCTGTCCCATATTTAGAAAAACTAGTGGGATATATTTTATATTGTGATAGTAATCTAGTTAATTCCATCGGAGTTGCTTTGCTTAATTTTATTTCCATTAACCAGGTATCTGCATCAAGTAAAGGCGTTCCATATACTCCATAATGAAGCCCGAGATCATATCTTCTTGTTTTAATATTCCGGTCAAAGGTAATTCGAAAATCTTTGTCATTTTTGCCGAATAATGCTCTTCTTTCATAGGATAAAAATAATTGTGGTTTTACTTCATAAAGCTGTAAAAAATAATCAATTTCATTCACTACTTGTTTATTTATGTATGGCCAAAGGAAGGGTTTTTCTCGATTCTCAACAAAGTTGTAGGCATCCATTAGCTTTATTGTAGTTCTTCTTTTATTAACAATTCCATTGTATTTCTTTTTTAGCTCTAAATATACTAGGCTATCTAGATTACAAGTCCCATAACTTCGTAATCTTAATTTTTCCTTATAGATAGGCTTTTCTATGGAACGCCTTATTAGGTAATTTTCCATAGTATCATAATATATATTGGAAATTGTATAAAAGGATTGATCTTTATTATGTACATCATCTTCCATATAGTCATAAAGATGTTTTATTAATATTTCATATTTATCATTTGATAGTATATACTTATTTTCATATCGGTTAAAAACTTCTATAGCCATATAACCCCCACAAGTAGCTAGCTTTTTTGTTATTCCTTTATATCTATCCGCTTCTTTTTTAGAAAAGAAAGCTAAAAAAATAGTGTAAACATATTACTTTTTATCAGTTCATGTCTACACTAATTTTGTCATTCTAAATTTATTAAACTTTATACTTATAGATTAGAAACACTTATATATTTTAATAATTATACTTTATGCTTTAATAATTTTACAAAAGCTTTAAGTTTATCTTAACCTATAACTTATTTTATTATTTCTATAGTTATTTTCTTAACCTTCTTTGTCGATAGATTTCATACATTAGGACAGAAGTTGCTACCGCTGCGTTTAAGGATTCAACTTTTCCTGACATCGGTATCTTAATGTATTTGCTAGAACATTTTGAACTTTCATCACTAAGACCATTGGCTTCATTTCCAATCATGATTGCACATCTATCTTCATAAGTCACTTCATCATGGTAGTAATCAGATTGTAGGTGCGCTGCATAAATTGTAATACCATTCTCTTTTAGATAAGTTAAGGTTTCCAGAAAATTATCAACATATAAAAATGGCATTCGATAAATTGCACCCATAGTAGAGCGGATTACCTTTGGATTATACATATCAACCGATTCTTTGCTTAGAATGATTCCAGTAAATCCTGCACCTTCAGCCGTTCTTAGAATTGTGCCTAAATTACCTGGATCCCTAATATCTTCAAGTAAAACCAGATTTGCTTCTTCCCTTGATATAAGATCTGTTAAAGAATAGCTTGGCATTTTGACAATTGCTAAAATACCTTGAGGAGTTAAGGTATCGCTAATATCTTTAAATACGGAATCTGTTACAATCTCATAAGGAATATCTTTAAAATAGTCCACTTTATTTTTCTGTAATTCTTCAAATAAATGATAGGAAACATAAGCTTTTTGTATACTGCCATATTCTAATGATTCCTCAAACATCTTAATACCTTCAATTACAAAAACACCTTGTTGTCTTCTTTCTTTGGACTTTTTTTGCAATTGTATTATATTCTTAATTTGTGAATTCGCTGTACTACTAATCATATTACACCTTCATTGATATTTATTGGATTAATTTTCTTCCATCTTGCTTAATTTAGCTGCTTGGTCTGCTGCTATAAGGCTATTGATTAATTCATCTAAATCTCCATCTAAGACAGAATCTAATTTATGAAGTGTTAATTTAATTCTATGGTCTGTAACACGACCTTGTGGGAAGTTGTAAGTACGAATTTTTTCTGAACGATCACCTGTACCAACTTGACTTCTTCTTGCTTCTGCTTCTGCATTATGTGCTTTTTCTAACTCTAACTCATATAATTTTGAACGTAATACCTTAATTGCTTTATCTCTATTCTTTAATTGAGACTTTTCATCTTGACAAGAGATAACGATACCTGTTGGTATATGAGTAAGACGTACTGCGGAGTCAGTGGTATTAACGCACTGTCCACCATTACCTGAAGAACGGAATACGTCAAATCTACAATCATTCATATCTAATTCTACATCCACTTCTTCAGCCTCTGGCATAATAGCCACTGTAGTAGTAGAGGTGTGAATACGTCCACCGGATTCTGTTACTGGTATACGTTGTACACGATGTACACCACTTTCATATTTCATTTTAGAATAAACACCTTTACCATTAATCATGAAAATAACTTCCTTAAATCCACCAAGTCCATTTTCATTTAGGTTCATCATATCTATCTTCCAACGATTACGTTCAGCAAACTTTGAATACATTCTAAATAGTTCAGCCGCAAATAAAGCTGCTTCATCACCACCTGCACCACCTCTAATTTCAACAATTACGTTCTTTTCATCATTAGGGTCTTTTGGTAGTAATAAGATTTTTAGTTCTTCTTCAATTGTTACAATTTTTTGCTTGCATTCACTAAGTTCTTCTTTTGCTAATTCTCTAAGTTCTTCATCACTTTCTTCATCTAACATAAGAAGACTTTCTTCAATACTTTGCTTTGTAGCTTTATATTCCTTATATTTTTCAACGATGTCTTGCAAGTCGTTTTGTTCTTTCATTAACTTACGAAATCTTGCTTGGTCATTTACAACATGTGGATCATTTAATTCATCGATTAATTCTTGAAAACGAATTAGAAGATCCTCTAATTTATCAAACATGAATTGTTCCTCCATTCAATAATAACGAGCTACTTTTACCTTAGATTGATTTTGCATAAGTAACCTAAGTAAAATGCTCCGCGTAGTTAACATAAGTTGCCTTCACTACACGATCTAACCCTGCTAAATCTTTTATAACTTCTATCTCACTATAACCATTTTCTCTTAATAGATTACTCACTGACTCACCTTGGTCATAACCGATTTCAAAAAATACTCTTCCATCTACATTTAAATATTCACTTAGACTTTCAATGATACGCCTATAAAAAAACAGTCCATCTTCTTTACCATCTAAAGCTATAAATGGGTCATGTAATTTTACTTCATCACTTAAGTTCTTTATTTCATGAGTAGCTATATAAGGTGGATTTGATACAATAATATCATATTTACCCTCTACTTCTTCAAATAAATCACTTTGTATAAAGGATACCTCAGCCTCTAATCTGATTTTATTCTGATTGGCAATTTTTAATGCATCCTTTGAAATATCCACTCCAATTCCCTTCTTAATATCTCCTAGCTTACTCAAACTAATGATAATACAGCCTGAACCAGTACATATATCAAGAATCTCTTTTCCTGTTGATACCTTTAACACTTCTTCAACTAAAATTTCAGTATCCTGTCTTGGTATTAACACATCTTTTGAAACAAGAAAGGATAATCCCATAAATTCTTGTTCACCAGTTATATGCTGAAGGGGTATTTTTGAAGCTCTTTGCTTTATAAGTTTAATATAGGCTTCATAATCCTCTAGTGAAATTATTTTTTTAGGATCTATAAAATACTTCATCCGATCTATTTTAAAATAATAAGCCATTAAAAACCATGCATCTAAATCATAATCAGCTATATTCTTTTCTTTTAAATAGTTTCTACCATTTATTAATGCTTCTTCTAATGTTCTTACTATCATGTATTACGATTCTCTTTCTTCCTCACGAACTAAGTAACGATCAAGTGCTCTTAAAATTTCATCCTCTTCTTCTCCAAAGATGTCTTGTGGCTTCGTATCAAGTGCTTTTGATGTGGTAACTGCATATTCTTTTTCTGCTTTTTTATTTGTTGCAGTAGTTGACTGCTTATTGTTGTTATTCATAGTATTTCCATTATTTTTAAAGTTTGAATCTTTTTTGGAATTTGAATTCTTATTCTTATATGAATTTACATTCTTATTTGAATTTACATTCTTATTTAAGCCTTTTTTCGAATCTTGTTCTCTTTTGGACTTTGTTTTATCCTCACTCTTAGAAGCTTTCTTACTAACCTTATCAATTTCTAAAAATTCTCTCCAATCAAAAACAGCTTCTACTGACATAATAGCAACCTCAATCATGGATTCATCCGGTTCTTTTGTAGTAAGTCCTTGTAGCCACATACCTGGCTTACTTAGGATGCCAACTAACTTAGATTCACTTCTACCAGCTAAACGGATAAATTCATAAGAAACACCAGCAATAATAGGTATTAATAAAATACGTATTAAATATCTTAAGTAGTTATTGTCAACACGAATAAAAATAAAGAAGATAATACTTACAAACATTACAATAAACATAAAACTTGTACCACATCTTTTATGTTGTTTCGATTGCTTCTTTACATTTTCTACTGTTAGCTCAAAACCTTGTTCTAGACAGTTAATTGTCTTATGTTCTGCTCCATGATACATAAACAAACGTTTAATATCTTTTATCTGAGAAATTGCAATGATATAAGTAATAAAAATTGCAATACGAATTACACCTTCAATTATTGCTAATAATGTATGAGAGTCAATTTTGGAAGCAACTATATTTGCAATGAAACTAGGTAATAGGATAAATATTCCGATCGCTAAAAAGATAGACAGGATAAAGGTAAATCCCATCGCAACACTTTCTGCTTTTTCTTTGAATATCTTTTGGAAGGTTTTTTCCATCTTACTAGGCTTAACCACTTCTTCTTCCTCATAAAAAGAAGCTGAAAAAGATAGCGTTCTAGACCCAATAATCATGGAGTCAATAAATGCTATAATACCTCTTATTATTGGTAATTGAAATAACTTAACAGATTCACTTATACTTTTATAATTATTTTTTTCAATAACTATTTCATTATTCGGTTTTCTAACTGCAACGGCGTATTCACTTTTATTTTTCATCATTACGCCTTCAATAACCGCTTGTCCACCTATTCCTGATGGTTTCATGGTAATCCACATCCTCTCTATTTGTTCCTACTAAACAAATTGTTCCAAGCAAACAAAGTCACCAACTATTTCTTTATTCCATACATTTAAAAATAGGCTGAGATTATAGAACCTCAACCTGATTTTTAATATTTCATATATTACCATAATTCTATTGTTCTTGTTTAAGACCATATCTACGATTGAACTTATCAATTGCTCCACGAGCAGCAGCAGCTTTTTGTTGTCCTGTATAAAATGAATGGCACTTTGAACAAACTTCAACACGAATTTCATTCTTAGTTGATCCTGTAACGAATTCGTTACCACAGTTACATGCAACCTTTGCTTGGTAATACTTAGGATGGATTCCTTCTTTCATGCTTTTCACCTCTTTACAAACTAAAGTAATGTTTTTTTCAAAAATTGACTTAAGTCAAATTATAATTATCTTAAAACAGCTTTTTAATTATAGCATGTATTAAAATCAATTGCAATACCTAAAACACAATTTTTGTCTTTTTGATTGTTTCGATAAACTCTACATTATTCTTAGTTTTTACAAACATATCAATGATTCTTTCTGCTGCATCATCTGACTTAAGACTGTTTAATGCCTTACGCATTAGATAAGTAGCTTCAAGTTCATTTTGATTTAATAATAAGTCATCTCGTCTTGTGCTAGACTTTGGTAGATCTACTGCTGGGAATATACGTTTTTCGGATAAATTTCTATCTAATACTAATTCCATATTACCAGTACCCTTAAATTCTTCAAATACTACATCATCCATTCTGCTACCTGTATCAACTAAAGCAGTTGCAAGTATGGTTAAACTTCCGCCTTCTCTCATATTTCTAGCAGCACCAAAGAAACGTTTTGGCATATAAAGAGCTGCTGGATCTAATCCACCAGAAAGAGTTCTACCACTGGCTTGTACGGTCAAGTTATAAGCTCTTGCTAATCTGGTAATACTATCAAGTAAAATAACAACATCCGTTTTATGTTCAACTAAGCGTTTCGCACGTTCAATAACCATCTCAGAAACACGTTTATGATTATCTGGTAACTCATCAAAGGTTGAATAAATTACTTCAACATTTTTACCTTCTATGGATTCTTTTATATCCGTTACCTCTTCTGGACGTTCATCAATAAGTAATATAATTAGACTTATATCTGGGTGATTTTTTGTGATTGCTTTAGCGATTTGTTTAAGAAGTGTTGTTTTTCCAGCCTTTGGTTGGGATACTATCATACCCCTTTGACCTTTTCCAATTGGAGATATTAAATCCACCATACGCATTGCTACGTTACTACCTGGTGT
>JAFAEB010000404.1 GCA_023424235.1 Bacillota bacterium | reverse complement strand
GTGTAATTTTCTTCTTGTAAAAGCGCTTGCCCCATTGCTAAATTAGCATAGTCAAAAAGACTGTTCATTTCAATGATTCGTGATAAAGGCTCTTTACTTTCCGTATACATACCATTTTGATAAAGCCATAATGCTTCATGAACTAAATCTGTAAACTCTGTGGACTTAAAAACTTGAATTTCATTTTTCTCTTGATCAAGCACATAAATATTATTTTTTTGATCCACTCCAACGGCAACAGCCTTTTGGAATAAACCAATACGTAATCTACCTGAGTCTTTACCACCAAAAACAAATAGCATACTTCCATCTTTGTTGTATTCAAAGATATAACCTTGTTCCGTTACAACATAGATATTTTCAAAATTACCTACTGCAACAGCAGATGGTAGTGTGTCATAATAATCTGCTTCGATTAAATTATTACCTGCAACATTGAATTTTCTAAGAGAATAATCCGCACCTTGAGTAATGGTATATATTAAACCTTTCGAATCAATGGTTAGATTAAATGGTGTTTTTGGCAAGTTACGAGGTAACTTAGCAAGCTGTTCATCGGTTAAAATCATTCTACGAAAAATATTTAGTAAGCTTATATTCGTGATATTCGTAGCAAAATAACCAAGAAAGGTTCCGCCCTCCGTAGGGCTTATCTGAACTATGCCATTGGTATTACCTTCACATATAACATACATTATACCTTTTGCATCCACGACTAATTTTTGAGGTTTAAAATTCATCTCTGCCCCATATAAAGGATGTATCGGTTTTGTGTATTCTTTTATCACTTCACCATCATAATTAAAAACCACTATTTTACCTGCATTTTTATCTGCAACATACAAGTTTTTCTCTGGAGTAACATAAATACCAACTGGATTTTTAAGTACTCCTTCACCATAGATTCTTAATAACTCTCCATTAACATCTGATACTAAAATACGTTTTCCATCTGTATCAGCTATGTATAGTTCATCGTCCTTTGTTATCTGCATATCCGACGCATTTTTAAAGGATAAGTCTCCGATTTTTGTAATTGAGGTTAATGGTGTATAGGCTGTTTGTGTTTCTGTAACACCCAAGTATCCACCCTGTGTATAGGTCTTATACGGAGTATCTGCTTTTGCTAGATTTCCTGTAAAAAGAAAACTTAATATCAATAACGTAAGAATACATTTTGTCATCCTACCAAATATGACTCTATTATGAAATACATTCATAATACTACCTCCTGTTTTTATTAGCATAAATCAAATAAGGATATACAAGGCATATGTTCATATTACTTAATACCAGAATGAGCCATCGTATTCATAACATTACGTTGTAATATTATAAAGAGCACTAAATTTGGTATAAACATAATAAGTGAAGCTGCTGCTGCCATACCTTGACCTTGTATCGAGTTATTTGCATTCGTTAAGGTATTCATGTAGAATGCAAGTGTTCTTAACCCTTCATGACTAATATAATAGGTAGAACTTTGTACATCACCCCATACGGATTGAAATGCTAATAATGCGCCTGTAGCAATTGCTGGTCGTATTAATGGTAAAATAATCGTTCGGTATACTTTAAAATCCGAAGCTCCGTCGATATAGGCAGCTTCAATTAATGCATCTGGTACTTGATCGATGAATTGCTTAATAAGAAACAAGCAAACTGGCATTGATATCAGTGGAATAATTAAGGCTAAATAGGAATCCGTAATACCAATTGTATTAATTGTAATATACCTTGGTATCATTACTGCAACTGGAACGAACATTAAAGCTGCATTATTTATTTCCATTAAAGCAAATTTTCCTTTAAATTTTAGTTTAGATAAGGCAAATCCAGCTAAGGTTGATAATACGACCGAACCTAAAACTACAGATAAGGTAACTAAGGCAGTATTAAATATGTAACGACTCATTGGTATCTGAGATCCTCTAGCAGATTTAAACAAGGCTGCAAAATTATCAAAGGTTGGTCTTGTCACGAATAATCTTGGAGGATATGCAAATAGTTCATCCATGGGTTTAAAAGCATGACAAAATATAAATACAATTGGGAATAACATAATAAGTGCTATTGGTAGTATAACTGCTAATATTTTTATTTGCCCACGTTCAAAACGTTGTGGGTTAATTCTACTTCCTTTATAACCGGCCATGTGCGAATCCTCCTTTCTAGTCTTCTTTAAAGAATCGTTTTGAAACAGATGAGAATAAATAAACGATTCCTAATAAGATTACAGATACCGCTGCTGCATAACCCATTTCAAAACGAATAAAGCCGTAATCTTCAATATGATTTACGATTAATTGTCCTGCATAACCAGGTGTTGGATTGGCTCCAGATAGCTGAACACCTATCATACCATTTTGAAAAGCTCCTACAATCGTCATTACTGCAGCAAACAACATCTGAGGTTTCATAGTAGGTATTGTTATATATATCATTTCTTGAAAGCGATTTTTTACACCATCAATGGCTGCAGCTTCATACAATGTCTCATCTGTATTTAAGATACCCGCAAGGATTGCCAAGAAACCAACACCCATACTAGACCATAGAGCAACAATTATCATAATAGGTAATAAAAATCTTGAATCAATCAACCATTTAATAGGTTCCGTAATAACCCCAATCCTTATTAACCAAGCATTAATATAACCTGTTTGATCCCCACTAAATAAGATTCTCCATAAAACACTCATAGCTACACCGGAGGTAATAGAAGGAGAGTATAAAATTAATGCTAAAATTGTCCGTGTTCTTTTTGTTAACTGGGCTAATCCCCATGCTAATAAAAAACTAAGCGCATATCCCCCTGGGCCAACAATAAGAGCGTAAGTAACTGTGTTAGGTAATACATATTGCATGAATATCTCATCTTGAGTAATGAGATTAATATAATTCATAAATGCTACGAAATCAGGCTTCTGAATGGTGTTAAAATTAGTAAAGGATAGCCCCATTGCGATTAAAAGAGGTATCAATATAAAGATTAAGAATAAGAATAAATACGGTGCAAGAAATAAATATGCTTTTGTATTGTTCGATTCTCGTTTTCTTATTTTATTGCTTCTATTCATTTCCTACCTCCTATTCTTCCCCATATAAAATGTCACGCACAATGTCAATCGTAGGAACAACGTACTCTTTTACAACTTCCCCTGTCCCAGATAGATAACCAAACTCTGATAGCTTTCTAGAGGTTTCTCTATTAATTCGTTTCACAGCTTGATCAACTGTAATTCTTAAATCTTCTCCATCCACTACTATTTTGTTATAGGAGTTACTAATTTCTCGCTCCAGCATATAGGTTCCAAGTATTCTTGGTGCTTCAAGCATCCATTTCGTTTGCTCCATAATAACTTTTTTATCTTCACTCTTCCATGGTAGTTGAGAAAAAGCCTCCATATTAGCTGTGTTCCATATGTATTCACTACCAAATGTTGTTTGTAGGGTTTGCCCATACTCCACTTGAACTTCTGTAGAGGTCCACCAATCTAGGTATTCCCATGCCATCTGTTCGCGTTCCTTGGTACTTTTAAAGATAACACAGCTTTCTGCACCACCAGAGGAATACCTTACGATTTCACCGTCACCATTCTCGATTCCTGGAATTAATGCTATATCCCATGCATTTGCTATTTCTGGTGCAGCATTGCTTAATAAATTATACATGCCATACTCTGCAATACCAATTGGTAAATCCCCATTTCTAAAGTGCTGATAAAAACTTGGTACGTCAGCAGGTAAATTATATATGGTAAATAATTCTGTTAGTTCTGTAAAACCTTTTATAGAAGGTTCACTATTAATCGTGGTATTACCAGCTAGATCTCCGTAAAGAGAAGCTCCATATTGGAATAATAGCGGTGTTGTTCCATGGAAGGTTTTAAGAGATGACATTCCTGCTGTAGGATAATAAAAATTCAATCCTCTCATTTGCAATTCAGGAAGCATTTCCTTTACATCTTGTATGGTTTCTGGTACTTCAAGGCCTAACTTTTCCAATATATCACTGCGATAATACAATACCCAAAAGTTAATCGTCTCAGGAACCGCATAAATACCATCACCTATAACTGCAGGAATATGAAGACCATCTACTGTTCTAGTTAGTACTTCATTATAATTTTCAAATTCTGTTACATCTTTTAAAGCTCCTCTAATACCAAGCTCAAAAGGTATGGAATAATTAATCGAAGCCGCTACATCAGGTGCATCATTGGATGAATTCGCTAATATTAATTTATTTTGATCTGGCATTATGGAGACATCAACCTTAATACCAGTCTTAGGTGTAAAACTCTCATCAATCATCTTTTGTAAAATTTCAACATGCTGTCTTGAGCGATTTACCCATACTTGTAAATTTTCATCATTCACACTAGCTACTGAATAAGCTTGATTGGTAAAGGAGGATATAAAACGCTTAATGTTTAATATAAGACTAGATATCATCCCTTCACCATTTGGTAACTTTGCATCTTTTTCTGTAATATAAATTTTATCAAAGCTAATCGCATTTCGATTTAGTATATCAATTAGATTGGCTAAATACTGAATAACGGAATTAGAACTTTGAGCCAATTCGTCGATTCTGTAAGGTATCTTATTTGGTTCCTTTGCTAAACTTCTAAGTCCTTTTGAAGCAACACTTAAAGATGAAAATGCTGCAATCTTGTTCACCTTAGTATTATATCCTTTTACACTTTCATTTAATGTGTCTAATTGCTCTGCCCAATTTAATAACCTATCTTTAATATCTGGTATGTATTTAACGATATCTAAGTCTCTGTATTTATCTTTATTTTTTCCTGCAACTTTTGTCACTTCTAAGGCTAAATCATTCACTTCGTTCATGATTCGATCAACTGCTTCTAATACATGTCTTATATTATCTATATTGATGGTTAAGGATATGGTATGTTCACCCTTTGTTAAATAAACTGCCATATCTTCTCCATCCATATCCTTAAGTGTCATATTCTTAAAATTCTTATTATATTTAAATGGATATGATTTCATTAATAAATTTGGAATTTCATCGTCAATTCTAATATCTAAGAACACCGGAAAATCGGACTTATCACTCTGTCTATAAAAAAATCCAACTTCATAAAACCCATCTTCATCTACTGTAAAACTATATGTAACCCTTTGCCCTGCATCCTTAAATGAAGCTCCGTCTAATATGTTTATTACCTTATTCGTCGTACTATAGGGAGTTAGTGCTGTATCAAATTCACTAGCTCCACGAATGGAGGAGTCATTTCGATATAGCATATTCTCAGCTTCGATTGTATAAATATCATTACCATCTTTAGCTTTTACTTTTTCATATTGCGGAATTACTTCATCCCCGCTTAAATATATATTTCCTAACAGAAAACTACCTTCTGATATTGTTAAATCAATTTCATTCCTACCCTCTTTTAACAATAAATTAAGTGGTGTAGAATATCGATAACTACCATCCATCACAGGCTTATGTTCCCATTGTACTAGCTTCTCTGGTAGCGCAACTATTTCATTTCCATAGCGATCATAAGATGCCTTATCTTGCTGTACCCAATTGTTTTCGAATACCAATCTCCTTGCTTCATAAAATGGTATATCACCATTTAAAACTAACTGAAGTTCAATTGGTAATATGGATTTCGAATCCGATAAATAATCAAAACTAAGATTGTACTTTGCTTCCTTGGGAGCTTTGATAATTAATTTGACTTTATCTCCTAACTCTAAACGTAAACCCTTATTCTTGTAACCATAGTTATCACTGGTTAACCTTGTAGAATCACCTGTATATGCATCCTCAATAGAAATCTCGATTGCATCACCAACATACAACATGGTTATATCCTTCTTACTCACCATTGTGTAGTTATTACCTATCATCTCATTGGTATATACCCCATCTATAGGTGTGGATGTGTCAACCAATGTAGCCTTACTATTCGTGTTGGCAAGTACAGATAAACTACTTGCTAAAAGCGTTGTAACTGCGGCTATTGCTACAAAACGATTCAAGCCCTTACGCATCATGTTAGGTCCCTCCATATACAAAAAACTTAGAATTAATCAATATTTTCTTCTAAAATCGCTAAAATATTTTAGTGTTTTACACAAAAACTTGTATAGATAAAATATTTTAGAATTTAAATCAAAGTATTGTGTAGCTAAATTATTTTAGAATATTGTAAACTATAATGCTTATTATATATAACTTTTTTGGTAAAGTCAATATATTATTTTATTTTTTTGTGCATATCTAACAAACTAATTTTTAGTATTTTATTTTATACTATATTATTCTTAGTCAAAAACGCATACTTGATTTATTTTAGATTTTGCTTTATAATACAAAAGATGAAATTTACTTAATTAGAGGAGGACACCATGCAATGTTGCATATAAAAACACTTGATGAAGGCTTGGATATCTTTAAAGCTCTAGGTTCTGAAATAAGAATTTCTATTATCAAGCTTTTATTAAAGAATAAAGGAATGAATATGAACGAACTTGCTACAAGTTTGAAGATAACCAACGGCGCATTAACTAGCCATATTAAAAAATTAGAAGATTGCGGAATTGTAACGATTGTAAGTGAATCTTCCGGACACGGCAATCAAAAGAAATG
>JAFAEB010000251.1 GCA_023424235.1 Bacillota bacterium | reverse complement strand
CATTTGAAGCAGGGCTAGTAGCTTCAAACGATGCACCAGGAGGGAATGTATCTGGTACTTCTGATTTAACCCCAGTGAAAGAGCAAATTGAACTATTAAAGAGATTAATTCCAGATGCTAGTAAAATTGCAATTCTTTATACTTCTAGTGAGCAAAATTCCAAATTTCAAGCAGACATGGCAATAAAAGAAGCCAATGCACTTGGAATTGAAACCATAGAAGCGACTATATCTAATTCCAATGAGATTCAACAAGTTGTGGAATCTTTAATCGGAAAAGTTGATGCAATTTATGCACCAACAGATAATACAATAGCAAAAGCTATGCCAACCGTAGCTATGGTTGCCAATGCAAATTCTCTACCAGTAATATGTGGGGAAGCGAATATGGTTGAGGGCGGAGGATTGGCTACATATGGTATTGATTATTATGAATTAGGAAAGTTAACTGGTAAGCAAGCAGTTAAAATAATTGAAGGGAAAGCTAATATTTCTGAAATGCCGATTGAATATTTGGCAGCTGAGAGTTGTGAACTTACCATTAATGAAGAAGTAGCAAAGCAACTTGGAATTACAATTCCTGAAGATTTAATTAAAAAATAAGAAGCATTATCTTAAGTAATTAATTAAAAAGGGTATTGACTTATATTATAATAATATATGTGTGAATTTGTATTATGACAAAATAAAAATAGCTGTTGTAGACATTACAACAGCTATTTATTGTGATTTAATTAGGAAGGAATGAAGAGAATGAGTATTTTATTAGCTATTTTAGGTGCTATTTCACAAGGACTTTCATGGGCTGTATTAGCAATTGGGGTATACATAGCATTTCGAATATTAAATTTTGCAGATTTAACAAGTGAAGGTAGTTTTGCGCTAGGAGGTAGTATTACTGCTGTTCTTATTGTTACATTTGATATGAATCCATATATAAGTTTAATTTTTGTAGTAATTGGTGGAATGATAGCGGGAGCTATTACAGGATGGTTGCATACGAAATTGCAAATTCCTGCCATATTATCAGGTATTCTTACCATGATTGCCTTATATTCCATAAATCTAAGAGTAATGGGGCAAGCAAACACTTCCCTTTTAGGAAAAAGCACAATAATTACAATAATAAAAGATATATTCCCAACTGCAAAAGAGTTAGGTATGAAGGATTCAACATTTTCAAATTTTGTATCCATAGGAATTGGTTTCATATTCGCATTATTGGTTATCTGTATTTTGTACTGGTTTTTTGGTACAGAGATAGGTTGTGTTATACGGGCTACAGGGAATAATGAAGCTATGGTAAGAGCTCAAGGTGTAAGTACAGATAAAATGAAAATACTAGGTTTAATGATTGGTAATGGGCTTATCGCCTTATCTGGTGGCTTAGTAGCACAGAGTCAAGGATACGCTGATGTTGGTATGGGAGTTGGTGCTATCGTAATAGGTTTAGCCTCCATTGTAATTGGAGAGGTTATAATAAATAAGAAGAGCTCCTTCTTTCATAAGCTTGTAGCAATTGTAGTGGGATCAATAATTTATCGAATTATCATCGCAGTTGTATTACAATTAGGTTTAAATACAGATTATTTAAAACTATTAACTGCAGTTATCGTTGCAGTTGCCCTATCATTCCCTGTTATACGAAGACGATCAATAGGGATACTAAAGGGAGGAAGATAATATGCTTAAATTAAATCAATTATATAAAACCTTCAATCCTCAAACGATTAATGAAAAGAAGGTACTAAATGGCCTTGAACTTCACATGAAACCAGGTGATTTTATAACGGTAATAGGTGGAAATGGGGCTGGTAAGTCTACTATGCTTAATATGATAGCAGGAGTACATTTGCCAGATGAAGGGAATATAGTCTTAGATGGGATTAATATAACAAGACTACCAGAATATGAGCGTGCAAAATATCTAGGAAGAGTATTTCAAGATCCAATGATGGGAACTGCAGCAGATATGGAAATTCAAGAAAATTTAGCACTAGCATATCGAAGAGGAAAGAGACGTAGTTTTAGTTGGGGGATTACAAAAAGTGAAAAAGAGCAGTATGTAGACTTATTGAAAACCCTTGATTTAGGACTTGAAACTAGATTAACTTCTAAGGTTGGTTTGTTATCAGGTGGGCAAAGGCAAGCACTAACTTTATTAATGGCAACTTTAATCAAGCCAAAACTTTTATTGCTAGATGAGCATACAGCAGCTCTTGATCCAAAGACTGCTAAGAAAGTACTTGAGATAACAGAGCATATAGTAACTTCACATTCACTTACAACTCTTATGGTAACTCACAATATGAAGGATGCCATTGAATATGGTAATAGACTTATTATGATGTATGATGGAAAAATAATATTTGATATTGATGGTGAAGAAAAGAAGCAATTAAAAGTAAAAGATTTATTAGCAAAATTCGAAATGGTAAGTGGAGAAGAATTTGCAAATGATAGAATGATACTATCATAAAGCGCATTTACATGATATTTCGAAATAGTAAAATTGGAAAGTTATATCATTTATCAAATATCATACAAAATTACTATTATCTGATAAAATTTTAAAAATATATGTAATTATGCCTTTAGATATGCTATAATCCACTATTGACACTATGTATTATATAGGACAATTGGAGGACTATGAATGAGATTTCTTTCTATAGATAAAGTAGTACCAGGTAATCGACTTGCTAAGCCTTTACTTGGTGAACGAGGAACAATATTATTAAGAGAAGAATATGAGTTAACTGAGAGCATATTAAATAAATTGAAAGAACTAGGTGTAAGTGGATTATATATAGATGATGAATTGTCGAAAGACATCTATATTGAGGATGTTGTAGAAGAAAAACTACGTTTAGAAACAGCTTATCAATTAGAAGAAATTATGAAGAAGAATGATAATGTAATAACATTATTGCCATATATTAATGAGATTGTCGATAGTATTATAGAAAAAAAAGAAGTTGTTGTAAATATGAATAAAATATATGGTCATCATCAATATACCTATTTGCATTGTGTAAATGTAGGAATTTTAGCTACTTTAGTAGGAATGCGATTTAATTTAAATCGGAGGGAACTTATTAATCTAGGTACAGCTGGCATTTTACATGATATAGGGAAAAAATTTATACCAGTTGAGATACTTGATAAACCCTCGATGTTAACGACTGAAGAATATGAGTTAATGAAGCAACATCCAGCTAAGGGATATGAGCTATTAAAAGAATGTATGGAAATAAGTAGTACAGTAAAAGCTGGTGTTTTACAACATCATGAAAGATTTGATGGGTCTGGATATCCACTCGGATTAAAAGCATATAATATATGTTTTTTTGGAAGAATATTAGCAATTGCAGATACATATGATGCAATGACAACAGATAGAGCTTATCATAAAGCGGTTCCTCAGTCAGAAGCCATAGAATTTTTAATGGGAGATGGAAATCAGTTATTTGATATGAATATTATATCTCAATTTATAAAGTGTATTGCAGCATATCCTGTTGGTTGCCAAGTTAGATTAAGTAATGGTATGACAGCTATTGTTATTAGAAATTATTCAGATAATATTCTTAGGCCTTTAGTCCGTTGTGTCCATAATCATTCCATGATTGATTTAAACAAGGATATAAATTATTTAAATGTTTGTATTGATGGGATTGTAGATTAAGGATAAGTACTAAATATAAGTAAAATCTCGAATATTTAGGATATTGACAAATAAAAATTGTACTGTTATTATGTTAAACATGGCGAAGGCGTTCTGTATGGAATTCTTTCGCCCTTTTTTATATGTATGGGTAAATTATAAAATAATAAAAGCATTCTAAATGCTTTATAACTAAAAAAAGGGAGAGATAGAAATGAGTCGTTATACCAAACAAGACATTATTAGAATCGTAGAAGAAGAAGACGTGGAGTTTATCCGCTTACAATTTACAGATATTTTCGGGAATTTAAAAAATGTAGCTGTTACTACTAGCCAGCTTGACAAGGTACTAGACAATAAATGTATGTTTGATGGCTCTTCTATAGAAGGTTTTGTACGTATTGAAGAATCGGATATGTACTTATATCCTGATTTAGATACTTTTGAGATTTTTCCGTGGAGACCACAACAAGGAAAAGTTGCTAGATTCCTATGTGATGTATACAGACCGGATGGAACTCCCTTTGAAGGAGATCCAAGATATATTCTAAAAAAAGTTGTTAACGAAGCAAAAGAATTAGGATTTACATTTGATGTAGGACCAGAATTAGAATTTTTCTTATTTAATTTAGAAGATGATGGAAGACCTACCGATTACTCCATAGAAAGAGGTGGATATTTCGACGTTGGACCTCTAGATTCAGGAG
>JAFAEB010000248.1 GCA_023424235.1 Bacillota bacterium | reverse complement strand
CTTCACTGCCATACTTTTGTATAAATCGAGTCCAAAGATGAGTAACAGGAATTCGAAAGGAGCGATAGATTAAAGGAAGGAGAGTGTTTTGGCTAGTCATAGCCAATTCATGATAAAAGGCAAAAGCAGCATCAGCAGCATCGTCAGTATTATCCTTTATACTTTTTATCTTTTCTAAATATTCTTCTAAGGAGCTTACTTCTTCATCACTGTGTCTTTCTACCGATAATTCTACCGATAGTTTATCTACAATCATCTTAATTTCTAGTATAGAGCGAATTTCATCCCTACGTAAGTGTCCGCCATTGTAATTCATAATGGATAGTAGTGTTTCTACTGTACCGTGGCGACGATAATCGATTACATATACTCCCGAACGGGGTTTAACCATTAAAAACCCTTTCCTAGATAATTCAGCAATACCACTGTTAACTACTGCTCGACTAACTTGCATCTGTTCCGCTATAATGCGCTCAGATGGTAGTTTATCACCAATTTTTAATTTTCCAGATAGAATCATAGCCTCAAATTCCCTAACAAAAAGTTCTTTTAAGGTAGGGGCTTTTAATTTTGTAAAGTCCATATGTATTCCTTTCTAATGCTCAATCAGATATAAACCCCAATCTGGTACAACCAGTATTCTAAAAATACCATAATATGAATCAAAATTCAATATAAATAGATAATGACAATTATATTCCACAATAATTAATATCAAAATGTAACTAATTAATGATTAATATGTATGTGTAGTTTAATCATTAGAAGGTAAAATATATTGATAATAATTCCACATTAAGATTGATAAAAACTTGACAATCTACATAATATTATATAGAATGAATGTAACTGCACTACTGGTATGACCAGATTATAGATGGGTGCATTTACTATAAGGAGGAGATTATTTATGTTTCAGTTTAATTATTCGGAAGGAGCAGGTTTTTTAAGTGTTTGGCTAGTTTGGATTCTTGTATTTGTGGTTCTATTTTTACTAAATGAAGTAACCCGAAGATCGAAAGTGGCAGGTCTAATTGGTTTTGTGGTATTACCAACTGTTTTATCAGTATTGTGGTTTACAGTAATGAAAGAAACAACCTACACGGACTGGTTTCATTTAGCAAAGGTATATTCAGCTACTGCTGGATGTATTGGCTTTTGGTGCATCCGTCATGTACGTGGTAGAAATAAGAAAACAGGTAAGGAATGGGCATTATCTGATAATAAGATCGCACTTTGTTTTCCACCTTTAATATTAGCTATAAATATATTAGAAGCTGTTATTCGTGATTTTGAAGTAGGTAGCAAATATGCTGTAATGGCACAAGATATCACTGCAGATGCTCCTGTTATGCTAATGGGTGGAGCTTGGAACTATATGAATGCAATCGCTGGTATCTTAAATATTGTAATTATTACAGGTTGGTTTGGTATCGTAATTAGAAAAAAGACAAAGAAAGATGGTAGCAGGGACATGTTGTGGCCAGATATGTTATGGTTCTATATTCTAGCATACGATTTATGGAACTTTGCTTATACATATAATTGTCTACCTCATCACTCTTGGTATTGTGGTTTCGCACTTTTATTGGCACCAACTCTATGTGCATTTACAGTTGGTAAGGGAGCATGGTTACAGCATCGTGCACAAACATTGGCACTTTGGTGTATGTTTGCCCAGACATTTCCTCTATTCCAAGACTATGGTAAATGGCGTGTAGACTCTACTTATAATCCAACTATATATTTTATCGTTAGCTTCTTAAGTTTAGCTGCTAATATTGTGGTTGTAGTTTACATGATTTATAAGTGGAAAAAGACAAAACGTAATCCTTATAAAGGTGAATTATATACAGATTTAAAAGAGTATCAAATGATAAAGTCATTGGCAGAATAATAAGCTTATGTCATCGTAACACATAATCGGTATTAAGAAAGAGAAGCCAAGAAATGAGGTAAATGAATGAAAGAATTTAAAACAATTGAAATTAAGGAAAGTATATTTGAAGACAACAATAAAGATGCCATGCGTCTTAGAGAACAATTAAAAAGTGAAAATACCTTTCTTTTAAATCTTATGAGTTCACCAGGTGCTGGTAAGACCACCACATTGGTAAAGACGATTAATGAGTTGAAAGATAAACTTCATATTGCAGTTATGGAGGCAGATATTGATTCCGATGTGGATGCTATAACAATATCAGATAAAACTGGGGTAAAGGTTATACAATTACATACAGGCGGCATGTGTCATTTAGATGCAGATATGACAAGACAGGGATTAGAGGGATTAGATGCAAAAGGTACTGATTTGGTAATTCTTGAGAATGTGGGGAATCTAGTCTGTCCTGCAGAGTTTGATACAGGTGCAACAAAAAATGCTATGATTTTAAGTGTGCCAGAAGGGGATGATAAGCCTCTTAAATACCCGCTTATGTTTCAAATATCCAATGCTTTAATTATTAATAAAATCGATGTAGCTAATGTATTTGACTTTGATCTAGACCTTTGTATAAAAAGAGTGAAAAAACTAAATCCAGATATTAAAATATTCCCGATTTCTGCTAAAACAGGAGAAGGGATTGCAGCTTGGACTGAGTGGTTATATAGAGAGGTTAAAGGAGAGTAGAATGGTGCAAGAAGCAATTACGAAAATGTATTTTCCAGAAGGTTATCAGTGTAAGTATAACGAGAAGGTTATGGCTTTTGCTAATATGCTAGGCCGCAAAGACCCAAAAAAGAACGGTTATGAGTGGGATGATCCAGAGTATGTTATATTAGAGGCTGGTGTTGATGATGATATGGCTAAGATTGGATTAGCTATGGGCTATTATACGAAGAGAACAGCAAAAGAAATGGCGCAGATTACAGGAAAATCGGAAGAGTACTGTCATGAGCAGATGATGAAGCTTGCCGATTACGGTACCACTTTTGTAAATGTTATAAATGGAGTGGATACCTTCTGGCATGCGGAAAGCTGGATTCCTGGTATTATGGAGATGATTGTTAATAATCTAGAGGTTGTTAAGAAATATCCTATTGTAACTTATGCAATGGAGGCCTATGGAAGAGTCAGGGGCCCTATGAGTGCAGGGATGTTTCCTCCAGGCATCGGTCTTATGAGAGTTATCCCCATTGAAACAGCGATTGAAGGCAATAGCCGTAGAGCTAGTTATGAAGAAGTTTCAAAATATTTAAATGATAACACAATATTCTCTTGTTCTCCATGCTCTTGTCGAACGGATAGAGAAGTTATGGGAGAGGGGTGTGGCCATTTAAAAGAAGATATGTGTATTCAGATGGGGCATGCAGCAGAATACTATATTCGTACCGGACGTGGGCGAGAAATTACAAGAGAAGAAGCTTTTGAAATCATTAAGCGAGCAGAAGAAAATGGTCTTATGCACCAGATTCCAAATATCGATGGTTCCGGAAAAACGCACGCTATTTGTAATTGCTGTGGCTGTTCTTGTCTTTCCCTTCGCTCTGGAACCATGTATAAGAATGTAGATATGGTACGTTCCAACTATGTATCAAAGGTGGATAAGGAAAAATGTGTAGCATGCGGTCAATGTGTGGAAAATTGTCCTATGAATGCCATGAAGCTTGGGCAAAAACTTTGTTCTAGAGAACCAATAACAGAGAATATTACGACTACTTATACCCCAAGAAACAATGCTTGGACTAAGGATGATTGGAATATTGATTATAGAACCAACCGTGAAGAAGTTGTAGATACTGGTACAGCACCTTGTAAATCCAATTGCCCTGCTCATATCGCTGTACAAGGTTACATAAAATTGGCGGCTTTAGGTAAGTATAAAGAAGCTCTTGAACTTATTAAGATGGAAAATCCTTTCCCAGCAGTTTGTGGCTATATCTGTAATAAACGCTGTGAAGATGCTTGTACAAGAGGAGATTTGGATGAGCCGATTGCAATTGATGATATCAAGCGTTTTATAGCTGAACAAGATTTAAGTAAAGATACAAGATTTATACCTAAGAAACGTAACAATTATAGTGATAAAAAGATTGCCATTATAGGCTCTGGCCCGGCTGGATTATCCTGTGCATATTATTTAGCTATCGATGGATATGATATTACTGTATTTGAAAAAGAAAAAGTTCTTGGTGGTATGTTAACGCTAGGTATTCCTTCCTTTGTTCTTGAAAAGAAAATTGTGGAGGCTGAAATTGATATCTTAAGAGAACTTGGAGTTACTTTTAAAACAGGAATAGAAGTAGGTAAAGATATCACATTAGATGAGCTTAGAAAAGATGGATATGAAGCTTTCTATGTGGCTATTGGAGCTCAGAAGGGACGTAAGATAGGAATTGAAGGTGAAAACTACGAAGGTGTGATATCTGGAGTTGAATTCCTTTCTCATATCAACCAAAATGAATCAGAAACCATTCATGGAAATGTAGTAGTGATTGGTGGTGGTAATGTAGCGATAGACGTAGCTCGCGTGTCAGTACGGGCTGGTGGTGAAAAGGTAAGTATGTTCTGTTTAGAGAATAGAGAACAAATGCCTGCCCTATGTGAAGAAATTGAAATAGCTGAAAAGGAAGGTATTTCCATTCATAATTCATGGGGGCCTAAACGTATTATAGGTGAAAATGGTAAGGTTACAGGAATTGAACTTAAGCGTTGTATTCGTACTTTTGATGAAAATGGACGTTTTAATCCTAAGTATGATGAAAATAATACCATAATAGTAAAAGCAGACTATGTTATATTATCAGTTGGTCAGTCGATTGATTGTGGAAATATTCTAGATAATAGTAATGTAGTACTAAATTCCAACCAAACGATTAAGGTGGATAATATCACTTACCAAACAAATGAGAAAGATGTATTTGCAGGTGGAGATGTAGTTACTGGACCACGCTTTGCAATTGATGCAATAGCAGCAGGAAAACAAGGAGCAATTTCCATTCATCGTTTTGTTCATGAAGGACAGGACTTACTTATTGGCCGTAGCAAGCGCCAATACAATGAATTAGATAAAAAGAATGTTGTATTTGATAGCTTTGATACTACTCCTAGACAAAGAGCAGCCTTAAAACATGGTGAGGAAGATAAAATTACCTTCCGTGATATTAGAAGCACCCTTACAGAGGAACAGATGAAGAGAGAAACCGAAAGGTGCCTTGGTTGTGGTGCTACTGTAGTGGATGAATATATGTGTGTAGGTTGTGGAATGTGTGCTACAAAATGTAAGTTTGGAGCGATTACGCTTGAGCGTGTCTATGATGGTGAGGGTGTGGAATTTTTAGGTATAAAGAAAGCCATTGTACCTCATGTAATTAAGCGTAAAGTGAAAATAGCTGCAAAAAAAGTACTTGGAAGGAAATAAACGATGCACGAATTAGGGATCATGTATCATATCACCACACAGGTACTTAATGTGGTAAAGAAAAATAAGTTAGAAGAAGTTGAGGCTATCGTTTTACAAGTGGGAGAATTATCTTCCGTAATTCCAAGATACCTTCATGCCTGCTTTCCAGCTGCGGTAGATGGTACTATACTTGAAAATACGAGATTAGAGATAGAAATACTCACAGCCAATGGAATCTGTAGGAGCTGTAAGAAAGTATATCCATTAATAGAAAATAATAAAGTGTGTCCAGAGTGTAAGAATGAAGAACTTGAGATGATTAGTGGCAAAGAGTTTTATTTAAAAGAAATTAGGGCATGCTAAGAGTAAGCAAGATTTTGAAATAATAAGTATGAAGAGAACCCAACGTGTAGATAGAAATCTATATGGAGGGTTCCTTTTAATTAGGAGTTAAAGGATGGGGAACATATTTTAATATTAGATATAAACTTGAGCTATCATAGATAAATTCAATATTTCTTTTATAATGCTAAATATTATGATATATTACAGGTAATACATATTTAGTAGTAGCTCTACATAACTTAAGTAACTGTTAGGAGGAGGAAAAGCATGGATTGGCAAACCAGCTATACGAAAGAAAAGGCACCAACATATGAGGAGATAGGAGGATGCGACTATAAATATGAAAAACAGAACCTATTTTGCAATTGATTTAAAATCCTTTTACGCTTCCGTTGAGTGTATTGAGCGTGGGCTTGACCCACTGTCTACCAATCTTGTAGTAGCTGACTCTGGTCGCACTGAAAAAACGATTTGTCTTGCTGTTTCACCTTCATTAAAAGAGTATAAAATTTCAGGAAGAGCAAGGCTTTTTGAGGTTATACAGAAGGTAAAAGAGGTGAATGC
Organism: Bacillota bacterium; assembly: GCA_023424235.1. Classification (GTDB taxonomy): domain Bacteria; phylum Bacillota; class Clostridia; order Lachnospirales; family Lachnospiraceae; genus Anaerocolumna. The sequence goes on along the minus strand of JAFAEB010000248.1, from coordinate 15,939 downwards.
AGCACGCCTACTAAAAGCCCCTAACCGAACATTTACCGGAGCATCTTATCTTAATGACGAACTAAAATCCACCCCAAGTCTTTCTCTAGACTATATTACTGCACCGCCTAGAATGGCACTATATATTGAGTATAGTACTCGGATTTATAATATATATTTAAAGTATATTGCACCTGAAGATATTCACGTATATTCAATTGATGAAGTATTTATTGATGCAACTAGTTATTTAAATACTTACAAAATATCAGACTATGAGCTAGCTAGGAAACTAATTCTAGATGTACTTAACACCACTGGTATTACAGCTTCAGGGGGAATTGGGACAAACCTCTATCTTGCTAAAGTTGCTATGGATATCCATGCAAAGCACACTTTACCCGATGAAAATGGTGTACAGATTGCTAGGCTTGATGAAATGAGCTATCGAAAATTAATGTGGTCACACCGTCCTCTAACAGATTTTTGGCGTGTTGGTAAGGGCTATGCAAAAAGGTTAGAAGAACAAGGACTTTTTACAATGGGAGATATAGCAAGATGTTCAATTGGTAAATCAAGTGATTATTATAATGAGGATTTACTATATAAGATATTTGGTATCAATGCTGAGTTACTAATTGATCATGCTTGGGGTTTTGAGCCTTGTACGATTGCTCATATTAAAGCTTATAAACCAAGTACTAATAGTATAGGGTCTGGTCAAGTATTACAATATGCTTATACCTTTGATAAAGCAAAGCTTGTGGTACGTGAAATGATTGAACTACTGGCACTAGATTTAGTGGATAAAAGACTTGTAACAGACCAAATCACTTTGACAGTAGGATATGATATTGAAAATCTGACAAATCCCAATATAAAGAAATTATATAAAGGAGAGATTACAAGCGATCCATATGGGCGTTTGATACCGAAGGCTGCACATGGTACAGCCAATGTTGGAAAACAGACTTCATCAACAAAGCTAATTATGGACCAAGTCATGAACTTATTTGATTCTATCGTTGATCAAAATCTTCTAGTGAGGAGAATCAATATAGCAGCGAATCATGTTGTTGATGAGGGAACGATAAAAGAAACTGAAAGCTTTGAACAGCTTACCCTTTTTTCAGATGTGACTGATTTAGAAAAAAAAGAGGAAGAAATTGAGCTTGAACGAGAGAAAAAGATGCAAAAGGCAATGCTTGATATAAAAAAGAAGTACGGAAAGAATGCAATTATTAAAGGAATTAATCTAGAGGAAGGTGCCACCACACTTGAGAGAAACAAAATGATTGGAGGACACAAGGCATGAATAAGGAATATGACGATATCATACATTTACCCCGCCATATCTCAACAAAACATCCCCAGATGTCCATGATTGACCGGGCTGCACAGTTTTCTCCTTTTGCAGCGCTAACTGGCTATAATGCTGCTATTATAGAAACTGCAAGGTTGACCCATGAGAGAATCGAGTTAAGTGAATATGTTAAGGATACGCTTAGGATAAGGTTGCAGCTCATAGTAGATAGTATTAAAGAAAATCCAGAGATCTCCATCACTTACTTTTCGCCAGACGAAAGGAAAGATGGAGGAAGCTATGTAACGACTACTGGTTTCGTTAAAAAGATAAATGAATATGAACGAGTTGTTATAATGGATAATGATAGACATATACCAATGGATGAGATAATAAGCATTGAGGGAAAACTATTTGAATGTACCTACGGATAATTTTTACTTGCTGTTAACAAAGCAAAGCAATTGTATTTAATAAAAGACACTCTAGGATCTCGCTACTTTGATATATACCTTGTCAAACAAACAGGGGTATATCATCTTGCTACTTAGAGTGTCTTTTACGATTTAGAGTTATTAAGCCTTTATGGCCCAACGTAATTTTGCTGAACGTGCGCGGCTATTAGCATTGCATTCTTCTAGGGATGGGCGTATAAATTCCGTTGCTACTTCGCTGTAAATCCCTTCTCTATGGAAACGTTGAAAGGATTTTTTAACAAGGCGGTCTTCTCCTGAATGGAAAGAAAGTATAGCAACGCGCCCTCCTTTAGCAAGACAGTTTGGAAGCTTTTCTAAAAATTCGTACAATACTTCAAATTCGTTGTTTACATCAATTCGTAGTGCTTGAAAGCAACGTTGACAGGATTTTTTAACTTCATCCTTTCGTTCTTTTTCCGGTATGAATTTTAAAGCATTTTGAATGATTTCCTTCAATTGTGTAGTCGTTGCTATCTCTTTACCCTTTTTTACTTCAGAGATTATAGCACGAGAAATTTCGGTAGAATAAGGTTCATCTGAATTTTCTAATAACATATATTGTAGTTCATCCTGTGATATACTTTTTAAACGTTCGGATGCAGGGATACCTTTGCTTGGATTTAATCTTAAATCCAATGGTCCTTCACTACGAAATGAAAACCCTCGTTCTGGATTGTCAATCTGCATAGAAGAAACACCTAGATCTGCTAATATAAAATTAAGAGGGCCAGATTCAGGAATGATTTTATCAATATTTGAAAAGTTCATTTGCACAGTTGTTAATATCTCTGGTCCGAACCCTTGGTCACGTAAACGTTTTGTTGTACGTGGTAATTCAATTGTGTCTACGTCTAAGGAATATAAATGTCCTTTAGAGTCTAAGCATTTTAGCATCTCTAAGGTATGTCCACCATATCCAAGTGTAGCATCTAAACCTATTTGACCAGGTGAAATTTGTAGGAATTCTAGTATTTCTTTCACACAAATAGAAATGTGCATACCAGCAGGAGTACTTCCCTTTTGTATGATCTTTTCTATGGTATCTGCATATCGTTCTGGTTGTAACTCTTTATATTTATCCTTAAAAGCCTTTGGGTGAGTTCCTTTGTATCTAGGACGACGTTGGTGCTTTTTTTCTTGATTCTCCATTGTTAACCACCTTTATATTATAAGTATTATGATTTCTATCATACCAAATACTATTTATAATAGCAAATAAATCAAGCATCAAGTTTTTCCTTTCGAAACCAAGTTATCTATCAAGTTATATAAAAGTTACACTTGTTCTATTGAAATTTTTCTTGATTTTGCTTACATGAGTAAAGTGACTTTTACCTAGTTTAGATAGATACTATTTGTAACGGTTCTTTTGTGTTCTTCCTGAGACGGTGAATTTATAAAATTCTAACAAAATATAAATAAAAATCTAAGAATTGCCTATACTAGAGTATTATGATTTTTTATTGATAACAGACAATCCTTTATAAGTAAAAACTTATTGTCTGAAGGATTTCTTAAATAAGGAGGAACTCCAATTGCTTATTTTTGATGGAATTAACTTTTATAACAATTCACCGTTTCAATTCGTTATCTTATTCGTACTGATTATATTAATTTGCTTCGTTTTATTTATGCTATACACCCGATTTAGCCATTTTGGAAAGAAAGTAGACTTCTCACATAATTCTTCTAAGGACGAAAAAACAGGTCATAGTGACTGGAAGAAAGAAATGCGCGATTTGGCAGTTAAAAGCAGTCAGATTAGAACAACTGGATATAATTTTGTTCTTAATGATTATAATCATGCTGCATACAAAAAATTAAATCGAATTAGGGACAGAATCTCTACCTTATCCACGGATATTATATCCTTAGTTCCAGCAGCAAGTTGGCTTTTTGATAATTTTCAAATGATGTATCGGGAAATAAAAAAAGTTCGAACATCAGGTACTAGCTATGCTGTACTGCCAATATTAAAGGGAAAGGAGTATCATAATTTCCCTCGAGTTTATGTTGTAGCAAAGAAGATGGTGGCACTAACAGATGGCCATTTAACAGATGAAGACATTTTAATTATGTTATCAGCATATCAAGAGCAAACCCCACTAACAGATAAGGAAATTTGGGTTCTGCCGGAAGTGTTGGGCTTTTGTATTCTAGAAGAAATAATCCTAGTTGCAGAAGAAATTCTCTTAATGATTGAGGTTAAATTAAAAGCAGAGAAGTTTGTACAAGAAAAGTTTGGAAACGGACAAAATACTACTGATATTTCTGCAGTATTATGTAATATAGATGATAATTTAAAGTTTAATTATTCCTTCCATGCTCAAGTGATTTACCTACTAAAAAATATGTCCTTTGATGAACTATCCATACAAAAATATTTGGATTATCATTATGCAAGCTTAAAAAGAAAAGTAAAAACTACAGATGTATTTTTGGAAGAAGGAAAAATCGAATCATATCTTGAAACAAATATTAGAACCTTAATCGTAAGTCTTAGATATATTAATGAATTAGATGAAGAGAAGTTTTTTGTAAGCTACTCCTATCTTGAAAAAATTTTATCCAAGGATCCTGACGGTATATACTCTAATATGGATCTAGAATCAAGAGGAATGTATCGAGGGGTTATAGTAAAGTTATCTCTTCGATATGGTTTGCTAGAAGAAAAAATTGCAAATGATTGCTTAGAACTTGCAACTCTTGGTAGAGAGGATTTACATTGCTCTCATCATGTAGGATCCTATTTAATAGGTAAAGGCTATCCTATCCTAAAGGCAAAAGCATTAGGTAAGAATATTCCAGATAGAATAAAGAAAAAGAAGAATATTAAGGGTTTTCTTTATTTCCTATCTATGTTTATCATAGTTGTAGGACTTAGTACTCTATTACTTTACCTATCGAATCGATTTGCAGGTATTCATTCAATCACTTTATATGTGTTTATGCTTATCTTTGCTATGCCATTACTAATTGGTATCGCAATTGAAGTAGTTAATTATATATTTACGAGAAGAATTACCGTTAAGAAACTTCCTTCCATGAACTATATGAAAGAAATACCTGATGATGCGAAAACGTTCGTAGTAATGCCAGTAATCATTTCGAAGGAGGAACAAGGCCTTTCCTATATGGAACGTCTACAAAGGCATTATCTAGCGAATCCTCAAGCAAATCTTTACTTTGCACTTCTCGTAGATTTTGAAGATTCTATGGAGGAAAGTACAAAAAAAGATCAAGTAATTGAGAATGCACTTGTAACACGATTACATGAACTAAATGATGCTTACCCATCAATTCACCAACGTTTTTCTCTATTTATTCGCCACCGTAAATGGAATGAAGGGGAGAATTGCTTCATGGGGTGGGAGCGTAAAAGAGGAAAACTTGAAGAGTTTAATGGTTTAATCACGGGTGTAGCAAAGGAGAATACTACATTTTCATCTATCTATTGTGATGAAGACTCTCTTACTAGCTTTCGTTATGTAATTACACTGGATGCAGATACGAACTTACTAAGAGATAATGCTCAAAAATTAGTTGGAGTAATTGATCATCCATTAAATAAACCAATTTTAGAATCAACTAAGAGTAAGGTTATGGAAGGATATGTTATTATTCAGCCTTCCGTTCGAAATCATATTGTAGGTAAAAATGGAAGCAAGTTTGTTAAAATATTTGGTGGTGAATCAGGTCTTGATCATTACGGAACTGTGATATCAGATGTTTACCAGGATATCTTTGGTGAAGCAATCTATACTGGAAAAGGAATTTATGATGTAAGAGCATTTCACAAACTTCTTAGTAATAAGGTTCCAGAAAACCGTATACTTAGCCATGACCTTTTTGAAAGCTGTTATGCCAGAACAGCCTTTTCTAGCTCAGTTAAGACCATGGATAATTTTCCTAGTAGTGTTTTGTCCTATACAAAGAGGGAACACAGATGGTTACGTGGAGATTGGCAATTACTCCCCTGGTTATTTACCAAGAAAGGTATAAATGGAAGAAGCTTAAGCCCTTTATCAAAATGGAAAATATTTGACAACCTTAGACGAAGCTTGGTTCCTATTAGTAAAGTTTTATTTATCTTATTAAATTTAATATGGATACAAAAAGCTTACTATATTTGGATACCATTTGTTTTCTTTAGTGATATCTTTAATCTAATTATATTATTTGTATCAGTGATTGCACAAAAGTTTATGAGACCTCACCTTGCGCTTATTTATAAAAGTTTCTTTAAAGAACTAGGTACTATGGTAGAGCGAGCAATCTTGGAGTTTATTATTACTCCATACCGAGCTTATATAGCAACGGATGCAATTGTAAGAACAATTTACCGACTTTTTGTAAGCAAAAAGAATCTCCTTCGTTGGAATACAGCTGAATCAGTAGACGCTTCTATCGTGAATACAAGACAAGGTTATTTTTTGACTATGTGGATTAATTACCTACCAGTCTTAATTCTAGCCATAACTTTATTTTTTGGTAATCTAACTATTGCTGGAAGTATTCTTACTTTATTTGTTATTGCTGCTTGGTTAACTGCTTTTGAAGTAGCATATCGAATTAGTCAACCGAAAAATTTTATTCAACTTGAAAGAGAAGAAGATAGAGAGATGCTTATTGATACGGCTAGGAGAACATGGCAGTTTTTTAAAGACTTTTCTAATAAGGAAAATAATTGGCTTTGTCCAGATAATTATCAGATTGAGGCAGTTGAAAAAGTTAGTGATAAAACGTCACCAACCAATATAGGTCTTCAGTTTTTAGCAATATTATCTGCTAGAGATTTTGGGTTTGAAACTCTAAGTTCTACTGTAATAGCTGTAGAAAACCTGATGGAAACCGTTCAAAAAATGCAAAAATGGAAGGGTCATCTTTACAATTGGTATCAGATTAAGACCTTAGATGTACTAAATCCAGCCTATATCTCAACCGTTGATAGTGGTAACTTTTTTGGACACCTAGTAGCACTAAAAAACGGTCTTTTAGAGCAAATTGATAAAGCACTCTATTCAGAAAACCTAATTTTGGAACTTAAAATTGCGATAAGTAAATGTAATGAAGAAATTAAGAAAAAAACTGGAAGCTCACCTAACTATGAACTAAAACTTAGATATACAAAGTTTGGTGAATTAATTGAGGATATTGCAGATATATGGGAAAGCTTACAAGACCTTAATCCAACTAACGATTATTACGATACAAAACAGTTGATGAATTTTGTTGATAGTATTGTTCTTGAAGCTTCTAATTTTAAAATAAAAGATGAAAGTTTACAAACTTGCTCTAACCTTCGTTGTATTGCAGCAAAGGATAATAAATATGCGAATAACATGATTCATCGAATTCAAACACTAAGTCAAAAAATAGATATCTTATTAAATAATGTAGATTTTAAATTTCTATTTAATGAAAAAAGAGCCTTGTTTCATATTGGATATCATGTTTCTTCGCATATGCTAGATGATGGTTGCTACGACCTTATGGCATCTGAGTCAGCACTAACGAGTCTTTTAGCCATTGCTATGGGTGAAGTTCCTTTAAAACACTGGTATAAACTTGGTAGACCACTTACCCTTGTTAAAGGTATTCCTTGTTTTGTTTCTTGGAGTGGTACGATGTTTGAGTATTTAATGCCTAGTATTGTATTTAAGGAATATGATGGTTCCGTCTATGCACAAACCCTACGAGCAGCAGTTCTTCAACAGATGAAATATGCAAATGAGAATAATATACCTTGGGGCATTTCAGAATCTCAATATTATCGTTTTGACTTAAACTCAAATTATCAATATCGTGCTTTTGGTGTTCCTAAGATAAGGCTTCAGCCAGTTCGTAGAAACTCACTGGTAGTTGCTCCTTATGCAACAATGCTAGCTCTTGATATCGTTGAAACAGAATGCGTAAAAAACTTAATCAGGCTAAAAGAATTAGGAGCCTTTGGGGATTATGGTTTCTATGAGTCTGTAGACTTTAATGTACCTAATTCTGTGGATCTAACACCTTATTGTATTGTAAAAACTTATATGGCACATCATCAAGGTATGAATCTTGTTGCCATTAATAATTATATAAATAAAGGTATCTTAAGGAATCGTTTTCATGCAGAAATGATGATAAAGGCAACTGAAAGTTTATTAGAAGAAAAGCGTCAGACACATCTGATTTCTACGGCTAAGAGAGGTTATACAATAAAGGTAGGAAAAACACTCTTTAGAGAGGTAATATACGATAGTCGATATGTAGGAAGCGTCGCACTATACCCACCAGTTGCTAATTACTTTTCTAGTGGTAAGTATTCCTTAATGATTACGTCGGATGGCGATGGTTTTAGTAAATATGAGGATAGGATGATGTATCGTTTCCGCTCTGATATTTTTGCAAACACTGGTAACTATATTTATGTCAAAGACTTAAAGCAGGGTAAAGTTTTTAGTACAAGCTATCATCCTACAAGAGTTGAACCAGATGAATATCAGGTGGTATTTTGGCCACACATGGCAGAATTCAAACGAAGAGATGGTGATATTGTAACCAAAATGATAGTAAGTCTGAATGCAGACTACAACTTTGAAATAAGAAAGGTTACATTTACCAATAACGGAAAAGAAGAGAAGCAGCTAGAAGTGACTAGCTATCTAGAGGTTGTTGATGATACCCATGCTGCTGAGTTAAGCCACCCAGCATTTAATAAGCTATTTTTAGAAAGTGAGTATCTTAATGAACAAGAAATTTTTCTTACAAAAAGAAGACGTAAGAAGGAGGAAGAGAACCCTTATCTTATGCACATGGTAAGAACCAATGCTGCTTTAACTAAAAAAATTGAGTATGAAAACGATAGGAAACGTTTTATTGGAAGAAATAATACCTTAGAAAATCCAGATTCCGTCGTTAACAGTATACCATTTTCAAATAACTCAGGTTTCTGTAATGATCCAATTATGAGTTTGCGTTGTCAATTTAAAATAGAGCCTAGTGAAACAGTCTGTATATCTTTTATTACTGGAGTATGTAAAAGCCATGAAGAAGCGAAAAAAATTGCTGGAGAATTTCATGTCAGCTACCGTATTGATGATATGCTGGAGAAATATAAACTTCAAAAATATCTAGAGCTTAAGTATCTAGAAATAACAAACAATCAACTAAAAGCATTTCAAAACCTTATCAGTCCAATCTATTATGCTACTGCTTTATACCGAGGGGACGATGAAAATATAAGAAGGAACTATAAAAATCAAAGCTTTTTATGGAAATTTGGTATATCTGGGGATAATCCTATTTTACTACTTAAGGTCACTTCTGTGGATGATGGAAGAATCATAAAAGATGTACTAAAGGCTTATGAGTATCTTAGAATTAACCATGTTATGGTAGATTTAGTAATACTAATTGATTCGAAACATGGTTACTTTCAAGAAGTAGATATCCTAATAAATGATATGACAAGCTCTCTTCGTATATATGATTCGATAAGTGAGAAACCAAGCTTTTTCACACTTCACAGCTATGATATGATACCAGCGGAGATTGATTTGCTTTATACGGTTGCAAGAGTTATATTTTCAGAAAAAACAGGTATTTATTTTACGGACATAGATTCATCGGTAAAAGAAAATATGTATGAACTATTAGAAGAATAGTGTAAATACCGTAAGAAATATACTTTTAACTTAAGTATAAACAGACATGGATAGCAATTTAAGTTTAAGGAGGAAGAGGCTTTGGACACAGCATATGAACCAACAACACAGGAGAAAGATACAGATAAGTTAGAGTTTTTTAATGGTTTCGGAGCGTTTACCTGTGAAGGAAAAGAGTATGAAATATTGCTTGAGGGTAATAACAAGCCGCCAGCACCTTGGATTAATGTTGTTGCAAATAAGAATTTTGGATTTCAAATATCAGAGTCAGGTGCAGGTTTTACTTGGAGTATTAATAGTAGAGAGAATAAGCTCACACCTTGGTCTAATGACCCTGTAAGTGACAAAGCCTCCGAGGCAATCTATATTCTTGATGATATAACTGGTGAAGTAATGACACCTATGTCTCTTGGACGATCTGATAGAGGTTTATACCGTACAAGACATGGTTTTGGATATAGTAGATTTCTTCATGAAGAAGAACAGCTAGACCAAGAACTTACGGTTTATACCCCTCTAGATGAATCTTTAAAGTTATGGAATCTAAAATTAACAAACCGATCTGACAAGGTGAAGTATTTAAGTCTGACTTATTACCTTGAATGGGTTCTTGGCACTCAGAGGGAGAGTACGAATCCTTATATTCTAACCACTTATAATAATGAGCATGAATATTTATATGCACAAAACATTTATACACTAAATTTTCAAGATACCTATACCTATATGTTTTCTAGTGAAATGATTGTTGCTTATACTGGTGATAGACAAGAATTTTTAGGTTCCAAGGGAAATATTAGAGAACCCCGTGGAGCTCAGGTTAGACTATCTTGTAATACAGGAGTGTGCTTCGATTCTTGTGGGGCAATTCAAGTATCTGTTATGATTAAACCAGGAGAAAGTAAGACAGTATTATTTGGTCTTGGGCAGAGTACTGACCTTAGTGAGATAAGGAAGCTTCGTCATAAATATAAAGATATTACTATCGCTGACAATGAGTTTAAAAAAATCAATGATTATTGGGACAAATTATTAGGTACAATTAAAGTAAAAACAAAGGACAGATCCATTGACATTCTTGTAAATGGTTGGCTACTTTATCAATCACTTGCTTGCCGTATCAATGCAAGAGCAGGGTTTTATCAGTGTGGAGGAGCTTATGGATATCGTGATCAACTTCAGGATACCCTTTCCTTTCTACTAACGGATTCAGGTATTATGCGAAAGCAGATACTCATTGCTTGTAGTAGGCAATTTGAAGAAGGGGATGTTCAGCACTGGTGGCATCCTCCCATGGGAATTGGGGTAAGGACAAGAATAACCGATGATTTATTGTGGCTTCCTTTTTGTACTGCTGCTTATATAAATAGTACTGGAGACAGCCAAATCCTAAAAGAGGAGGTTCCTTATATTAAAGGACCAGTATTAAAGGAAGGTGAACATGATATAATGTTTACCCCAGAAGTGTCAGAACTTTCAGGAAGTGTGTATGAACATTGTAATAAAACCATAGAACGAACCAGTTTCGGAGAACATGGACTTCCACTAATGGGTGGTGGTGATTGGAATGATGGTATGAATGAAGTAGGTATCTTGGGAAAAGGTGAGAGTGTTTGGCTTGCTTGGTTCTTTTATACTGTATTAGGTGATTTTATTCCTTTGTGTTATGAAGAAGGTGATACAGAATATGCACAAGAACTAAAAGTGAAACAAGAAGCCTTACTTCAAAATATTGAAAAACACGCATGGGATGGAGATTGGTATCTAAGAGCCTTTTATGATGATGGTACGAAACTTGGTTCTAAGGAAAATGATGAGTGTCGAATTGATTCTATTAGTCAATCATGGAGTGTAATATCAAAAGGTGGAAAAACAGAACGAGCAAAGAAAGCAATGCAATCTGCATGGCACTATTTGGTGATGGAGGAAGAATCGATTTCACTGCTTCTTTCTCCTCCTTTTAATAAAACTAATAAAAATCCAGGTTATATCAAAAATTATATTCCTGGTATCCGTGAAAATGGAGGACAATATACGCATGCTGCCGTATGGCTAGCGATAGCAACTTCCATACTAAAAGATTATAATATGGCACAGACGCTATTTACGATGCTAAACCCTATTAATATAACCCATAACAGAAAAGATGCCCTTAAATATGAAAAAGAACCCTATGTAATGACAGCAGATATATCCTTAAGTCCACCTTATACAGGAAGAGGAGGCTGGAGTTGGTATACTGGCTCTGCAGGCTGGATGTATCAAGGGCTATTATTCTGGTATCTTGGAATAAGAAAAGAGAGAAACGAGCTAATTATTGATCCAGCAACTCCAGCAAGCTTTGGTGAATATACCGTTGAGTATAAATATGGTGGCTCCCTTTATGAAATAAAAGTTCAAAGTAGAAGTAAAGGTATTATGCTAACGGATTCACTTACTGTAGATAATCATGTGGTAAAGGGAAATAGACTACAATTAATTGATGATGGGAAAAGACATCTAGTGCTGGTGTAGATTAAAATAGCAGCTGTAAAAGGCTGCTTTTTATAATGATATCTTAAATATTTTTTTAAAAGTTTCTTGCTAATGCTTGAAAGGTGATTAAAATAAATCAGTATCCTGCTATTTGCGGTAAAGTTGCAAAAGATATTATAAGTGAAGTTGTCGTATAAAATGTATTGCGTAAAGCTTGGGTTTATTTGAACTTGTTTTTTATTAATAAATCATGTATAATAATTTACATGAAAAACAAATAATAAATTATAAATCCGGTTGGGCAGGTAACTGCTTCAAGATTTTTAGCTTATGGGTGGAGAGCTTCTTTTAGAAGACTCTCTATTTTTTTGAGCAAAAGAGAAAGGACGTTAAGAATGCAATATTTACTATTAATATTAGGCTTAATCATGATTATTAAGAGTGCAGACACTCTTATTAGCTCTTCATCCAAAATTGCAAAGAGATACGGTGTTTCAGCTTTTGTAATAGGTATTACAGTGGTAGCTTTTGGTACAAGTGCACCAGAGCTTGCAGTAGGGATTGTTTCTGCTATCACTCATACCAATCAACTGACTCTCGGTAATATCATTGGAAGTTCGTTAGCTAATACGGCCATGATAGTAGGAGTCGCTGCTATTATTATGCCACTTCGAGTAAAAGATTCCGTTGTGAGACGTGAGATACCAATGCTTGTTACTACTCAGATTGTATTGGCTTTTATGCTATTTTTAGATGGTGTACTATCACGCTTAGATGGTATTATACTAATGATAGGGTTTCTTATTCTAATGCTGTATATCATGAAAGATTCTAAAAGTTCTATGGATATAGAACTTGATGCCGAAGGTGATATTGATACGGATGGAGATGGTAATCAGTTAGGAGAAACAATTATAGATAAGAAAAGTCATGAAAATATGATAAAATTATGGAGCTTTTCCATTCTCTCACTTGCGGGACTTTTTATTGGTGGTAAGTTGACGGTAGAAAGTAGCCAAAATATTGCACTTAGTTTAGGATTGAGTGAAACTCTTATTGGACTTACGGTAGTTGCTATTGCAACAACTATGCCTGAGCTTATAACCAGTATAATGGCAGCAGTTAAAAAGGAACCAGATATTGTCCTGGGTAACTGCATAGGAAGTAATCTGTTTAATATCCTCCTTGTACTTGGTTTATCCTCAGTTATCTCACCAATACCGGTTGATGAAAGTCTATGGTTAGATGTTATTATAATGATAGTTCTTACTATTATGGTGTTAATTATATCTTGGTTCAGAAAAGCAATCAAAAGCAGTACTGGAATTATACTTTTGCTTACCTATGTAGCATATTTAGTTTTTAAGGTAATAACTGTTATATAAATATGATATATGTATATGATATATTATATATCATATAGTTAAGTTAGAAAGAGTGGTATATTTTATATAGGAATATACCATTTTTTGTATTGTAAGACTGGTAATTATTTGATAAAATTGCTATGTGTATCCAAATTTTATGAATGGAAGGTGAATCCATGGGCCATATAACAAGTAAAGATGCTTATAAGAATTTAGAAGAAAGAATAAATTGGTTTACTCAAGGGGCTCCGCCCTCAGCCAGTCTCACTAAAATATTGCAGGTTCTTTATACAGAAGTGGAAGCTAAAAGAATAGCACTCCTTCCAGTACGACCATTTACTGCAAAAAAGGCAGCAAAAATATGGAACATCAGCGAAGGAAAAGCAGAAGCTTTTTTAGAGCATCTTTGTGAAAAGGCATTACTAGTGGACTCATATTATAAAGGTACACGACAATTTGTAATGCCTCCACCAATGGCAGGATTTATTGAATTTGCCTTAATGCGTACAAGGGGTGATATTGATCAGAAATATTTAAGTGAATTGTATTATCAATATATGAATGTAGAAGAAGACTTCGTTAAAGATTTATTCTTTGCAACGAATACCCATCTGGGGAGAGTTTATGTGCAAGAGCCCATCCTTACGAATGATAACGCGATTCATGTTTTAGATTATGAAAGGGCAAGTCATATCATTCAGGAAGCAACACATATAGGTCTTGGAACTTGTTATTGTAGGCATAAAATGTTACATGCAGAGCATCCCTGCGAAATTAATGCACCACTCGATGTATGTCTTACCTTTGGGAATGTTGCCCGTTCTCTTTCTGAACATGGGCAACATGCTAGGCTAATTGATAAAAAGGAGGCTATGGATGTATTAGAACGTTCCTATGCAGCGAATCTCGTTCAAATAGGAGAAAATGTTCGAAATGATCCAGCCTTTATATGTAACTGTTGTGGTTGTTGTTGTGAAGCTTTGCAAGCTGCAAGAAAATTTAGTCCAATGCAGCCAGTGGCCACTACTAACTTTCTAGCAGAAGTTTCAGATGAATGTGTGGGTTGTGGTAAGTGTGTATCGGTTTGTCCAGTATTAGCAATCACAATGTTAAGAAATTCAGAGGGTAAATTGCTTGCTGTGGTTGATAAAGAGGTCTGTCTTGGTTGTGGTGTTTGTGTACGAAGTTGTCCAAAAGCTGCTATTAAATTCGTACGAAGAGAAATTAAAGTCATTACACCTGTAAATAGTACTCATCGTTTTGTACTACAAGCGATTGAAAAGGGAACTCTTCAGAATCTAATATTTGATAATCAGGCATTCGCCAATCATCGTGCTATGGCGGCAGTATTCGGAGTTATCCTTAAATTACCACCTATAAAGCAGATGCTTGCTAGTAAACAGTTTAAATCTATATACTTGGATAAATTATTGTCAACTAAAATTGAGAAAGTGAAGTAGATTCAAATAAGTAAAATACCTATTCAGCAATAGATAGGTTTCTAATTAGAAGGTGAAATATCAAAATACTATTAAGTCACAAAACTTTATAGTTATCATATAATAATAAGGCAAACAATCTCTTTGCACTGCATTACTTACATTTCGTTATTAGAAATGTGCAATCAACAGTACAAACTGAGCAGGCCATGAAACTGAAGTTATCAGGGCATGGGGCCGGGCCATCTTGTATGGCAACAGATTGTAGATTCATACACATCTGTGGGACAGTAGTATGTTCCATTGGTGTGTTTTTTTTATCCAAAGGAACATAAAACGTTGTATGGAGTGCCATAGAGCTATCAATCAAATGCCCAAAAGGCAAAAGGAGGTAACTTTTATGACAGACTACAAAGAAAATCTTAATGGACTTAGTTCTAAAGAGGCCAAAAAACTGCAGGATGAGTATGGTAAGAATGAGCTTGTACAACAAAAGAAACATAATTTTATAAGAAAGGTGCTCCATATTATATGTGAGCCAATGTTTCTTCTTTTAATTTTTGCAGCAGTTATCTATTTTATTCTTGGTGAACCAAGAGATGGTGCAATCATGTTAGTTTTTGTAATTGGTATGATTAGTATTAATGTAACCCAGGAATGGAAAACAGACAAAACATTAAAAGCATTAAAAGATTTAACTGCTCCTCGTATTATGGTGATTCGAGATGGAGAAAAGCAGGTAATTGCTAGTATTGATTTGGTTCCAGGTGATCTTATGATGATTTATGAAGGTGTGAAGATTCCAGCAGATGGAAGGATTATCAGATGCAATGATTTATGTGTAGATGAATCTTCTTTAACAGGTGAAGCTTTAGGTGTATGGAAAGTAGACACAGCTAATTTAATATCAACGGATGATTACTGGAGAAGAGATTATTGTTACGCTGGTACCATGGTAATGCAGGGGACAGCAACGGTTCTAGTGGATAAGATTGGAACGAATACAGAGTACGGTAAAATTGGTGTTGATGTTGCCTTTGCTCCAGAAGAAGATACCCCTTTAAAGCTGCAGACTGCAAAACTTGTTAAAGTGTGTGCCATAATTGCAGCCTTACAATTTGTAATGGTTGGAATATTTACTTATTTTAATATTCCAGACCATTCTTTTGGTCCTAGAATAATAGAAAGTATTTTATCTGGTATTACGCTAGCAATGGCTATGATTCCAGAAGAATTTCCGGTCATATTAAC
>JAFAEB010000223.1 GCA_023424235.1 Bacillota bacterium | reverse complement strand
AAAATAATAAGACACCAATTACAAGCCAGATAAAGGAGGATTTCGTTGGCCTTCCACTAATTATTTGAACCATACATGGGATTATTATAAATAAAGTCCACCATCCATGAAAAAAGATTGAAAAAGGTATAAAATTCATTTCTTTTAATGCAATTACTAATCCAAACAAAACAAACAGGATACCCCAAATAATTTTTGAATCAGTCTTTTTCATATAAACTTCCCTTCCACTTTAGATTATTATAAAGTAAACCACAAAGAATATAAATTCCATTCATATTACATCTTTATCCTTACCAATAATATTATATGTTCTAGCATAATATTTCAAGTAAAATTGATACAAGATAACATTATACATATCCGTATATACCTCGAACTGATACTTCTCCCGATACTACTTCGATTACCTTATCACTGTCACTTAATCGAACTAGCAAAGCACCAGAATCATTAATCCCTAAAGCAAGACCTATATCCTCACTATTACTATCAACTATTCTTACCCTTTGCATCCGATTTACTAAATTATCGTTGTACTCATTTACAAATATAAATTCCTTATGTCTTGTGTACTCTAAGTAATAATATTCAAAAGCCTTAATGATTTCCACAGCTAAGAGGTTTATATCCATCTTTTGTCCACATTCTATTGCTAGTGATGTGGCTGAATGGCTAAGTTTTTCCGGAAAAACTTCTTGATTTACATTTACACCAATACCTACAACTACAAAATCTAAGGTATTTTGTAAGGATTGCATTTCGGTTAAAATACCACATACCTTTTTACCATTTACAACAATATCATTTGGCCATTTAATGAAGCTATTTAACCCAGTTATTGTTCGTATTCCTTTATTGACAGATAGCGCTGCTAATAATGTTAGTAGGGAAGCCTCCTTTGGCATTAAATTTGGCCTTAATAGCAGGCTCATATAAATACCATCACCCCTTTTAGAGTCCCAATCCCTACCAAGTCTCCCTCTCCCATTACTTTGTTCATTCGCTAAAATGACAGTTCCATGTAACCCTCCACTTTTTCCCAATTCTTTACATGCTCGATTGGTGGAATCGATACTATCATATATTAATACCTTATGACCTATTTCATTATTCTCTTTTTTAAGTTCATCTTCCACGTAATTTGCATTTAACATTATATTAGCTCCTCACCTATTAGCTTAAATAACAACAATTAAAAATATTATTCAGTAACTATACTTAACTAGATATCTTAGACTTTTTATAAAGAATGGTTATTCTACAATATGAAACAATGGTTTTCTACAATATGAAACAATGGTTATTCTACAATAATAAAGAATGGTTATGCTATAAGTCAAGTACTGCATAACCATTCTATTAAATTTACCTCTAAGTTTTATTTATCAATAATTATAAATAGTGTGTCAAAAGCTTATTATAAAATAATACGGATAAGTTGTACAAAGCACTGGAATGAATGCGCTTATAAAATGTATTGACTTTGTGAAATTACCTTTCTATAACTAGATTTAGCTTTTAACATTTTATCATTATATTGTTGCAACCATTACAGCTTTAATCGTATGCATACGATTTTCTGCTTGGTCAAATATACAGTCTGCATGTTCTTCAAATAATTCTTCCGTAATCTCATAACCTTTTATTGCTGGTAGGCAGTGTAAGACTATGGTCTCTTTTTTTCCAGTAATCTTTAATAAGTCATGATTTACTTGATATGGCTTTAATATTGCTACTCTTTTTTGTGCCAGTTCCTCTTCACCCATGGAAAACCATACATCTGTATAAATAGCATCCACTCCTTTAACGCTATATAAATCATCTGATATCACAATCTTACTTCCAGATTCACTTGCATATTCCATACAAGTGGCTACTAATTTATCCTCTGGCCACAGCTCTTTTGGAGCTAATATGGTAATATCAATACCTACTTTACTAGCACCAATCATAAGGCTATTCGCCATATTATTTCTTCCATCGCCAACATAAGCTAAATGAAGGCCCTCTAAAGTACCAAACTTCTCTTTTAAAGTTAAGAAATCTGCTAGGATCTGTGTAGGATGATCCGTATCTGTAAGTCCATTCCATACAGGAACCTTACTATATTTCGCTAACTCTTCTACTGTTTCTTGCTTAAACCCACGAAACTCTATTCCATCAAACATTCTTCCAAGGACCCTTGCTGTATCTTTAACGCTTTCTTTATGTCCTAACTGTATATCATTCTTACCAAGATATTCTGGATGTGCTCCTTCATCAACACATGCAACAGTAAAAGCACATCGAGTTCTAGTGGAAGGTTTTTCAAAGATTAAAGCAATATTCTTCCCCTTAAGGCTACAGCCAGGTATTCCTTCCTTTTTCTTTTGCTTTAGTTCAGAGGATAAGTTTATTAAGTATTCAATTTCATCACCAGTAAAATCCTTTAATGTTAGCAAACTTCTTCCTTTTAAGTTCATTCTCCTACCTCCATTCAATGCATAACTATTGTTTATTTATACATATTATTTAATTTTTATGCATATGTCAAGAGTTTTTATGAGATTGTTATCATTTTTAATACTAACATGGGTACTAAGGCTATGGATTGTTCATTTTCTTTTAATTTTTCATAATTTATATTAATATTATCTAAGATTTGCTCTCTTGTATAAACATTATATTTTTGAATTTTAACGGTCTTTGCACTAAGTTCAATACAGGCAATTAATAACTCAGTATAAGTCCATGTTTTATTTAATTTTAGAGTTGATGCAAGCAAAGAACACACTGATTCAATAAATAGGCGATTATAGATTTTAGGATTACTATAGTCTAGCTTATAATATTCTAGAAATGCCATTTTTACAGATTCATTCACATTAAAAAAATACATAAGACAATCTTTTTCATCTAAATCCCAATTAAGATAATATATCTTACCCTTAAGTCCTCGTAATAAGCGTAGGCCGTCTAGATAGCCTAATTTAATATTCTTTCGAATACGCTTAGGATTAAACTCTAAAATACCTCCAAGATTAATTCTTGGTGCTAGCTCTAGCACATTAACATCAGATGGAATTTTAACCGGTTTTTCGATACCAATACCATAGATACGTACTACAATAATATCTTTATAATCTCGATTTAACAACATATCGATGGGAACGCTATTTATAATTCCACCATCTAAATATTTTAGCCCATGTAGCCTTTCATTACGAAAGGCAGGTAAATAAGCACTTGCTAATAAGTAATCTTTTAAGTAGCTTTTATCTGCTTCCCAGGCTGAGATTTCAATTTCTTTTAATTTATTAATCAGGAATGCTCCCATTACAAATTCTATCTTTGAATTGCTTATCTTTTCTTCATCTACCCATTCATTAATTAAATTTTTAAGAGGAGTTATATCAATTCCCCTATCAACAATAACTTTAATTAAATCTTTTGATAGATCCTTTAATTTTAAATCTCTTAGTTTTCCATTCATTAATTTGCCCATTATTTCATCATCTACATCCATAATGGACGAATACGTTAGTTCACTCCATAATTTTTCAGCCTCATTAAAATTACCCATAGTAATTAAGGCTCCATTAAGTGCACCTACCGAAACACCTGCAACCCCTTTAATTTTAACATTACATTCTAAGAAAGCCTTCCAGACACCAATCTGGTAGGCTCCCTTTGCACCGCCGCCTTCTAGAACAAGGCCATATTCTTTATCAAAATCAAATTCGTGCTCCATACTACCT
>JAFAEB010000197.1 GCA_023424235.1 Bacillota bacterium | reverse complement strand
TAAAGATAAACACTTTTGATAACCGAAGTAAAGTAAAATAATTGAGTTTATTCATGAATAGTATGGTATAATATGGTATTACATAAAAAAATATGGAGGCGTTTATGACATCTACATTATCAGTATCATTACTTAGTATCACTTTTATGGTAATTACGTTACTTATTTGCTTTATGTTACCAATTGGGTTAGGAATTTATTTTCGTAAAAAGTTAAAAGCAAATATTACTCCTTTTTTTATTGGCTGCATTATTTTTATTGTATTTGCATTAATTTTAGAAAGTATTTTTAATAGAACAATTATATATAGCACGGGGGCTTTTGGTGAAACTATTTTAAATAAACCATGGTTAATTGCTCTATATGGAGGTCTTGCTGCTGGGTTATTTGAAGAGACTGGTAGACTGATCGCTTTTAAATACATAATAAAATCAAAGTTAAGAGCTTCTGATGCATTCATGTACGGAGTAGGGCATGGTGGTATTGAAGCTATCCTATTAGTTGGTTTTACATTTATCAATAATATTGTGTTTTCCTTATTCATCAATGCTGGTAATTTAGAAGCAATAATAGGAGATAACTACAGCGCAGTATATAATGATTTATCTTTACTTTCTACAACACCTTCGGTTAACTTTTTACTAGGAGGTATCGAACGGATTTGTGCTATTAGTTTACATATAGCATTATCAGTTCTTATTTATATAGCAGTTACAAGAGCCAATAAAAGGTATATGTATATTGTTGCTGTGTTATTGCATGCTTTCACTAATTTTTTAGTAGCGTTCTCTGCTAACTATATCTCAACGTTGTTTGTTGAGCTTATCCTCATTGTTATGGTTTTATGCATTGGAATCTTTGTAAGAAGACAGTATCAAGATATTAAAAGAGAAGAAGATGGTATAGTACAAGTAGCTAAATAATGGCTTATGATAGAAAGGAAGTGTAATATGAAGAGAAAAGTTGTATTAGTAGGAATTTGCATCCTATTTATATTAAGTTTAACCGGATGTATGCCGGGGGATGGAAGCAATGATGCCAATAATTTAGCTGGCTTCTTTTGGGGTGTTTGGCATGGATGGATCGCTCCTATATCATTAATTGGTGGACTTTTTAATAGAGACTTAAGAATATATGAAATAATGAACTCAGGTTGGATGTATGATTTAGGGTTCTATATTGCTGTAATTAGTGGTTTTGGTGGATTATCCCTATCACGTAAACATAAGAAAGATTAGGTATAAGGTTATAAATGAAAAAGCATACAT
Source organism: Bacillota bacterium (assembly GCA_023424235.1). GTDB lineage: Bacteria > Bacillota > Clostridia > Lachnospirales > Lachnospiraceae > Anaerocolumna. Next base: position 6,488 of record JAFAEB010000197.1, on the reverse strand, counting down.
ATACTAAAATTATTTCATATAAAGTAGAATTTTAAAATAAAGATAGCAATAATGACATCTTGGTGTTATAATTAAAGTCTTTTAGAACCAATCTATTTTGTATAAATAATTATCTGCAAAATAGTTAAGTAATAATACAATAGGAGAAACTATGAATTTTAATGATTTAAATATTATACCTGAGATATTAAAAGCGATTAAAGAAGAGAATTATATAGAGCCTACCCCAATTCAACAAAAAGCCATACCGGTTATCTTACAAAAAAGTGATATACTTGGATTAGCTCAAACTGGTACTGGTAAAACTGCAGCATTTGCAATACCAACTCTACAATTACTTAAAAATGAGAAGGATTCTAAAGCTACAGATAATAATATTAAAGCTTTAATTATCACCCCTACTAGAGAATTAGCTCTACAAATTTATGAAAGCTTTACCGTTTATGGAAGATATCTTGATTTGAAGTATGGTGTGGTATATGGTGGCGTTTCGCAAAAACCTCAAGAGGAAGCTATAAGAAATGGTGTAGATATATTAGTTGCAACACCGGGTAGATTATATGATTTGATGAATCAAGGCATTATTAAATTAGATAGAATTAGTATGTTAATATTAGATGAAGCTGACCAAATGTTAGATATGGGATTTATTCATGAGGTTAAGAAAATTATTGCCAAAACTCCAATAAAGAAGCAATCCATGTTATTTTCAGCTACTATGCCAGCAGAAATTGCAAAGATGTCTCGTAGTATCTTAATTGACCCAATTAAAATAGCGGTATCTCCAGAATATTCAACCGTAGATACAGTGAAGCAATTTATATATTTTGTAGATAAAGAGAATAAGAAAAATTTATTACTATATTTACTTAAGGATAAATCGTTAGAGTCTGTATTAATATTTACAAGAACTAAATATAGTGCTGACAAGGTTGTTCATCAATTAGGAAAAGCCAATATCCCTGCAAAAGCAATTCATGGAGATAAATCTCAAAACAACAGACAAAATGCTTTAAAGAGTTTTAAAGATAAAGCGGTTCGTGTTTTGGTTGCAACGGATATTGCTGCAAGAGGGATTGATATTGATGAATTAACACATGTAATAAATTACGATTTGCCTAATGTACCAGAAACTTATATCCATCGTATAGGACGTACTGGTAGAGCAGGGATGGAAGGAACCTCGATTTCATTTTGTGATATAAATGAAAAGGAATTACTTGTGGAGATTGAGAAATTAATACGTATGAATATAACCGTTATTAATGAACATCCTTATCCAATTACTAATATAAATACAACAAAATCTATAGCCCCAACTAAGATGATGGCAGCAGAGGAGATTATTGAAACAAAAGAATTTGATACTAAGAAATATCGTATGACTGCCAATGGAACCTTAAAGGAAAAGAAAAGTAATTATAGGGGGAATAAGCCAAGAAGTAATGAAAAAAACCAAAGTGAAGATAAAAAACTAGGTAAACAAAGGTCAAATGATACGAAGAAAAGTAATAAACCATCTTTTTCAAAAAGAAGTAAAAATTCTAAATAAGAGTACGTTTTATTTATTTTATCTTTATCGAGATAATAATTAGAATCAAGTAAATAGAAAATTAATTAAATTAACCCATTTATAAGAAGTGAAAGTATCTCTTCATATAAATGGGTATTGTTATTTCAGATTAAAATTTATAGTGGGAAAATTGTTTTACCAAATTCATGGTTTATTATTTGTCCCATAGCGCTATAAATAGCAGAAAGGCCACAAAAAATTCCTACGTATCCAGCTATTGTATGTACATTGTGAGAGCCAGTAAAATTAGCAAGGGATAATAATAGGAAAAGGGTAGTTAAAGAACCAAATACAATTCTTGAGATAACATTATGTTTTAGTGTTCCTACAAACATAAAAGCAGTAAAGACACACCATAAACCTAAGTAATAGCCCATACTAGCGGAATCAGCACTTTCGATATTAGAAAATGGTTTCATCCAAATTAAAATAAGTGACCACCAAAAGAAACCGTAGGCGGTAAAAGCTGTTGCTCCAAAAACATTGTTCTTCTTAAATTCCATAATACCAGCAATAATTTGTGCTGCACCACCAAGTGCAAATCCCATTGCTACAATTACAATGGATAGTGGAATAAACCCTGCGTTATGTAAGTTTAGTAGGCAGGTAGTCATACCAAAGCCAAGTAATCCTAAAGGAGCAGGATTTGCTATGGTATTTTGATTAGCTAATTGTGTCATTTCAAATATGTCCTTTCATTTGTATACTTGTGAGATGCTCACTCGGAGTATAGTATCACTTTTCATATAGAAGATCAATATCTAAATTTTTAAAAAACATAATAATTTTTTTATAAAGTAGTAATAATATTTTTATTAAGATTGACTTACATATTATTTAAATTTATACTGTTTAAAATATCTTGATCAAATATGGTATTCGTTATGCTTTAGTATAATTAATGAGTAAGGAGGAAGTAGATGAAAGAGAATCTGATTATTGAAAGAGCTGTAAAAGATGATGCAGAAAAAATCATAGCTTTTTTAAATAAGGTTGGAGGGGAAAGTGATAATTTACTATTTGGTAAAGATGAAATACTCATAACAATTGATGAGGAAAAGGAATTTATAGATAGGATGAATCAGTCTAGTAAGTCTATTATATTATTGGGCAAAATAGATGGTAATATTGTCTCAATTGGTACTTTGACTGGAAAAGCAAGGAAGAGAATCGCTCATAGAGGTGAAGTTGCATTATCAGTAAGTAAGGATTATTGGGGGCAAGGTATAGGAAGAAACATGTTAGAAGAGCTTATTTTATTTGCAAAAGTAAAAGCTAGTCTTAGTGTGATAGAACTTACGGTTAAGGCTGATAATGAAAATGCATTTCAGTTATATAAAAAGTTAGGTTTTAAACAGATAGGATACTATGAGAAGTATTTTAAAATTGATAGCATATATTATGATGCATATCTTATGAACTTGTATTTGGAGTAAAATTAATAAAGATGTAATAATCCACCTTAGATTTTAGGGGATTATTGCATCTTTTTTCTTGCTTTTTAGCAGTGTCTATAACTTTGTTTAATTTAACTAAAATTTTCGTAATATTTTAGGGTATATACTAGCATATTTGTTGATAAAAACAATATACATATACAAATATAACATGAAATTATACAAAAATAAATAGATAAAATGGCAATATTTGATAAATAGATAGCAATATCTAAGAAGAGAGTTTGGAAAAAGTTTGATATAATGTGACTGTTACATGTAAATGTACATAAATTTGAGGAGGGAAAAATTCATGAAACGTTTTACAGCTATACTATTAGTTTTTGTCTTACTTATGTCAATGGCATTAGTAGGATGTGGGAAAAAATCTAAGTCAACTGTTACTGAAGCAACCAATGATCCAAATGTTAAGGTAATTAATATTTGGAGCTTTACCGATGAAGTTCCTAAGATGATTGAGAAATATAAAGAACTTCATCCAGATTTCCCATATGAAATCAAAACAACCATTATTGCTACAACAGAAGGTGCTTATCAACCTGCACTGGATCAAGCGTTAGCAGGTGGTGGAGCAGATGCACCAGATATCTTCTGTGCTGAGTCTGCATTTGTTCTTAAGTACACACAAGGTGATGCATACAAATATGCAGCTCCTTATGAAGAACTAGGAATTGATGTTGAAAAATTAGTGAAAGAATCTGAAATTGCACAATACACTGTAGATATCGGAACTAATCCAGATGGTAAACTTGTTGGTTTAGGATATCAAGCAACAGGTGGTGCATTTATCTATCGTCGTTCAATAGCTAAAGATGTTTGGGGAACTGATGAACCAAAAGAAATCACTGCAAAAGTAGGTCCAGGTTGGGATAAATTTTTCCAAGCAGCAGCTGATTTAAAAGCTAAAGGTTACGGTATTGTATCAGGTGATGGTGATATCTGGCATGCAATTGAGAATAGCTCCGAAAAAGGATGGATTGTAGATGGGAAGCTTAATATCGATCCGAAACGTGAAGCATTCTTAGATTTATCTAAAAAATTAAAAGATAATGGTTATCATAATGATACAACTGACTGGCAAGATGCTTGGTATGCAGATATGAAAGATGCAGGAGCTCAAAAAATATTTGGTTTCTTTGGTCCTGCATGGCTTATCAATTACGTTATGGCTGGTAACTCAGGTGGAACACAACCTGGTGAAGGAACATATGGTGATTGGGCAGTTGCTGAATCTCCTGTAGGTTTCTTCTGGGGTGGTACTTGGGTACTTGGTAACAAAGATTCAAAAATCAAAGCAGCTGTAGGTGATATTATTGAGTGGATTACACTTGATAGTTCTGAAACAGGTTTACAATATTTCTGGGCAAATGGAACATTAAATGGACCAGGTGGAACGAAAGATACGGTAGCTTCAGGTGCTGTAATGAAAAAATCCGATGGTTCCCTACCTTTCTTAGGTGGCCAAAATATGTTTGATGTTTTCGTTCCTGCTGGTGAAAATGCTACAGGTAAGAATTTAACACAATATGACGAAACGATTAACAAAGAATGGCGTAATCAAGTACGTGAGTATACTGCTGGCAATAAAACTCGTGAGAAAGCAATTGCTGACTTTAAACAAAATATCGCAGATAATCTTGACGTTATAGTAGAATAGTAACTTAAATCAAGGGGCGGTAATAGCAATATGCCGCCCCATACTTTAATTTAACATTAGTTTTACTGGAGGTGGAAGTTTATGCGACATAAAAGCGTGAGTTACGCAAAGTATGGTTATTTATTTTGTATTCCTTTTGTTCTTGTATATTTACTGTTTTCTTTATATCCAACTATATATACAATAATCATTGGATTTACAGATTTAAAAGGGCTAGGTAAGACGGATTTTAGTATTTTACCAGATCCACTAACCAATTTTAAATTAATATTAAATAATGCATCCTTTCAAACATCATTAAAAAATACATTAGTTATCTGGATTATTAATTTTATACCACAAATATTTGTTGCTTTATTATTAACAGCGTGGTTTACCAATCATCGTAATAAGGTAAAAGGACAAGGAGCTTTTAAGGTATTATTTTATATGCCGAATATTATAACTGCGGCTACAATAGCAATTTTATTCAATTCCTTATTTGGCTATCCGAAAGGACCAGTCAATGATTTGCTTATTATGATGGGTATTCTGGATAATCCTACTAACTTTTTATTACAAGGCAACACTGCTAAAGGAGTTGTAGCCTTTATACAATTCTGGATGTGGTATGGATATACTATGATAGTTCTTATATCTGGAGTTTTAGGAATAAATCCAGAATTATTTGAAGTTGCAGAGATTGATGGTGCTTCAAGTACAAAGACATTTTTCTATATCACCTTACCAAATTTAAGAACTATTATTATATTTACCTTAATTACAAGTTTAATCGGTGGTTTACAAATGTTTGATATACCAAGGTTATTCTTATTTGGTGGTCCTGATAATGCAACATTAACAACTAGTTTATTTATATTTAACCAAGCATTTAGTGGTAGTTATATGTATAATCGTGCTGCTGCTGCAAGTATGTTATTGTTTATAATTATAGCAATCTTATCATCTTTTGTATTTTACATAATGCGTGATAAATATGACGCTAAAATTCGAAAACAAGAAAAATTATATAAAAAACAACAAAATAAAGCGAAAAGAGCAGCAAGGAAGGTGACGGCATGAGATATCAAAATAATATAGCCAACACCATAATAAAAATAATAAAATACTTGGTCTGCATCTTTTTAGTCATTTTAAGCATTTTCCCTTTTTGGATTATGTTTATGAATGCAACGAGAGGAACATATGAAATACAACAAAGCTCAATATCACTGCTACCTTCAAAATATCTAATAAGTAATTTAAATGTTTTGCTAGGTAAGAGCTTTAATCCTCTTAAAGGTTTCTTTAACTCCATGATTATTTCATCTGGTGTAACTGTATGTACCGTTTATTTCTCATCACTTACTGCATATGCTTTAGTTGTTTATGATTGGAGATTACGTAGACCATTTTTTACATTCATATTAGCAATTATGATGATTCCAGCTCAAGTAACTATCATAGGTTTTTATCAATTTATCTATCAGCTCAATATGACAAATAATTTTTTACCATTAATCCTTCCTGCGATTGCTGCTCCTACAACTGTATTTTTTATGAGGCAGTATTTATTAGCTACCTTAGCCATTGATATTGTTAATTCGGCAAGAATAGATGGTGCAGGTGAACTAAGAATATTTAATGGTATCATATTACCTATTATGAAACCAGCAATTGCTACCCAAGCAATCTTTGCATTTGTTGGCAGTTGGAATCAATTATTCTTACCTTTAATTTTACTTACGGATAGCGATAAATACACCATGCCAATCATGGTAAGTTTACTTCGTGGTGATATCTATAAGACGGAATATGGTTG
>JAFAEB010000176.1 GCA_023424235.1 Bacillota bacterium | reverse complement strand
ACAATACTCCAGTCACCATTTCTAGCAAGTTCAATCGCATTACTTGAAACTGGAACTGACCATATATCATTGTTTTCTGAGCGTTCATCCCATATTCTTTCATTTTCTCTTACATATTCCATAACTTACTCCTTTCAATATCTCCATTCATCTTTTAAAATAGCATATTCATATGTATCAAGCCAAATTGGCTTACCATAGCTATCTGTTTTAAAATACACATTTTTAAGAAGCATACCCTCACGTCTCATATGTAATCGTTCAAGCAACCTCCAAGAATGGTCATTCTTTGGACTACACATAGCTATAATTCGTCTTGCTCCTAAGTGGGTAAAAGCATAATTAAGCAATTCCTTTGCACTCTCTGTAGCGTACCCTTGACCTTGGTAAGCACGATTAAACACATATCCTAATTCCCATGTATCAAAGTCTCCTTTACTAAGATACAAGTTGCCAATTAACTTTTCATTTTCCTTCAAGCAAACTGCATAGAATGACTCATCATTTGCTCTTCTATTTGCTTCTTCTTTCGCTTGATTTTTAGTATAAATATCATATGGTTCAAATTTTACAACTTCTTCATCTGATAAGTATTCATATAAATCCTGCCAATCATTTTTCTCAAATCTTCTTATGATTAATCTATCTGTTATAATGTTTTTCATTTTAGTAAACCACCTTTCTAGAGTCTGGCGACTCCAAGCAAGCACAAACCATCGTGTATAAGTTTATTTTCACACTAGTCTTCTTCATTATCTTATTGGAGTATCAATTACTATCATTTATAACTGATTTTATCAATTTTTTAATATTTTATTTATATTAAATTATCACTAAATTAATTCTTATATACTAAAGTTCGATTACCACCGTTTCATGTTCTTTTGGTGTTTATCCATATATACATTCTCTATTTCATCTGGTGTTATGGAATAGCAAAGCATTACATCATTTAAATACATAAGTACATCACATATTTCTTCAACAAAATGGTTTCTCACCTTATCATCTGTTAGGATTTTATTATCTCCATCCTTTTTTATAATGTCTGCCACTTCTCCTGCTTCAATCATCATCCAAAGCAATTTATCTCTTCCTTTTTCCGGAGATAAACCACCCCATTTATCCTTATATTTTTCCTGTAATTCACTTTGTATTCCTTGCATTTCACTAAATCCAAATGTACTCATTCGTAAAATCTCCTTTGATTTTTAAATACCTTAGCTAAGCAATTATAATGGTATTTCACTAAATAATTCAGCATAGTATGAAAATTCTATATTATACATTTATTTTCTCTACCCACTTTTCTAACCACAAGTATTGTTCATCAAGAAACTGCTCGTCAACACAATTTAATCCTAGGCTATTAATGATAGTAGCTTGAATGTCAAAATGCCTAATGGCTATAAAATAGTAAATAGCTTTTTCTTCCTCCTTAATTAAGGTACAATATAATTCATAGCCTTTTAAAAACTCAGATACATTTTTCTGTGTTCGAGTGAGACCATTATAAAAATTATCTTCAGATAAATCGAAATAATCTGTTGCATCACAAGCTGTAGCTATATCATACGCAGGACTGGCGATGGCACAAGTATCAAAATCAAAAAATACAATCTCATTTTTCATTTGAATCATATTCCCAGTATGCATATCACCATGAATAAATCCCTGGGGTAGATTCTTTACATTTTTCCATAGGTAATTTCCTAACTCGTAAAACTTACTGATACCTTGATATTCTTTTAATTTCATTATGTTAAGATATCTATTAATAAAGAACTCATAACCATGTTCTCTAACTACTCCATCATAGGATTCCATAAGCTTTTTCATCCAGCCAGCCTGTTTCCCTATATTTAAAAGCTTACTACCTTTATCCACAAGATCACCATTTATATACTCGTACAATACCACAACCTGCTTATTAGCTAAAAAATATTTTTCTCCACTTAATGTAGCAATTATGTCTGGTACCTTAAAATTATTATCTTTTAGATAAGTCATAACCTTTATTGATTGCAACGCTTCTTTGGTATAATCTTTTCGAAAAACCTTAACTATGTATCGCTTATTTTCATTAGTGAGTTCATAAACTTTCCCTATCCAATCCCGAATCAGCTTTAGTTCTAAAAAATTTTTCCCGTAGTATATTTTAATTTGTGCAAGCAAATCCATATAATATTTATACCCTTCTTTCAGTATATGTGTAATTATTAAGGTATTACTCTAAAATTTTTTCTCGCTTAAATCATTTCCTTGTATAATCTAAAATGAACTCTTAAATCATGATATCCATTTCTTTCCTAGTTCTTAATTTCATCATATCATAAATAAAGTTAAATATCTATCAGTATACTTTATTTAACAATTATCTTTATACATAAAAATCGCTAACCCCTTGCTAGGATTAGCGATACCTTAATTATAACAAGTATTAAATTTTTATAACTGGACGTAATACTTGATAGCCCAATCCTTCGGGATAATGTCGTTGGTAGTCCTGACATACATCCTCATTCCATTTATAACCGATGGTTTTCGGATCAAAATTCCAAGCAAGTTCTTCTACTCTTCTCATTACTTCTACATTATCTGACAGATAATCAAATGGAGGATGATTAAACACAATGTAATAACATCCTTCAAACTCTCCACGAAGCTCAAATCCTTCAGGAATTATTCCATTATAGTTCGTATCTACACCAAGGCCATAAAAATATTTTCTACTTCCATTTTCCCAAGCCCATCCAGCAGTATGGCCTGTAATAATAGGATGGGTATCTTTAAAGCTTGATACGATTCCGCTAAGTAAATCACAGTCATGACCTGGCCATAATTCTCCGCTTTCATTCTTTGATTTTTGATATACACCAAGATATTTATGTGCTGGTATATACTCTAAGCGATAAGATGGTAACACTAAATTACTCATAAACAAATCTCCTTTTTCAATATAATGTGAAGGAGTAACAACGACTTTTCTCAAGGATAATGGTATCGGAACGGGATTTTTCCTGTATGCTGCTGGTGTACATCCATAAGCATCAGAAAATGCTCTCGTAAAAGCAGATTGTGATGAAAATCCATACTCCATCGCTATATCAATAATCCGTATATCTGAATCTCTTACAGCCAGAGCAGCCATACATAAACGGCGTTTTGCCATGTAACTTTTTATTGACATACCTGTAATCCGATGAAACTGCATAGAACAGTAATATGGAGAATATCCGATATTGTCTGATATATCACCTAGTGATGGATTATTCATGGCATTATCATCAATCCAATCTATTAATGTTTGAATTGCATAGATCCATTCATACATATTGTTACCTCCTTTCCTACTCTATTTTAATAAAAAGGAGTGTTTTTTTCTTTACATAAGTTGCAAAGATAATATATGTTACCACTTAAGTTAATCTATGTAAGTAAATTAGTCCACAATACTATAATTTATAAGCTTCTATGATATATGGGATAGCTTGAATTGTTACTGGGAACATCCACCATGATCCATTACACAACACATACTTTCTATCATCTATAATTATAATAGTTCTTCCTGTACATTCCTCTGTTCTACAGCCATGGCAATTTCCTATACCGGCTTTATATTCTTCAGGAAGTTTTTCTATAAATTTAGTTATTTTATCTATTTTTTTACCTACCTTAACGACAACTGCAGGCATTAGGCCGTACTCCATGTTTTGCAATAACCTAAGTTTTTTATTATATATATATTGACATGGTAAAACTCCATGGTACCAGCCACTTTCGCATTCGCCAAAGTTAATCCCCAAATCATTCATACATTGATTTAATTTAATAAAAAATTCTTTATGTATATCTGGTAAAAGCTGAATACTATATAAATCCAAATATGGAATCGCCACATCACTTGGATGAGCGAAAACTCTATAATTAAACTTAGTATAATCAAACCCAAAACTAATGCGACAGATACGTGGCATGGAAAACGCTTTAATTACAGTGATGACATTTGGCATCTTAGGATATGATACAGTAAAATCACGAATCTCATTATAGGGCTTGTTAACATGAATATTTTCTATCTCAAACCCAAACTTGGTTAAGTATTGTAATAGAAGTGCAACTTGCTTTGTTTGGTATATTTTTTTACGTTTATCATGACTACTCTCAATAATATTTTCACTGAGCGCAGTAGAGCAATTAGGTAAAAACGTTGCATATGCATCCATAAAGGAATCCATTTTTATAAATAATTCATGTTCATTTATTTCAGCTACTAATCCTAGGGAGTAAAGTAATTTTTTAATGCAGCTTATATGTTGTGAATTTTGTACATTTAGCGTACCTGTATTTAAGTCTATGGTTGCTAAACCGATTACCTGAGGATTAACTAATAAATCATCATATATCTTCATAACAATATCTTGTAATTTGTGAAATGCTTCACAAAATTCTTCTTCTGTAATTCCATAAAGATATTCATTCCGTACTATAAATTGCTTTGGTATTTCACACATAAAACTGTTATATGACTTTATGGCCATATATAATTGCTCAAACGTTTTTGTTTCTAATGTATTAGACATAATACATTACCTCCCACTTATTACCCCTCATAATCTAAGTATAACTACCATATTATAACAAGTCAATCACTTCTGGAAAAATATTCATTTCTATAAGTAAATAATACATTACATTTTAAAGTGTTTTTGTAAAGTAATAACGTTTTCCCGTAATAGGATAATTATCTAATACAAACACTTCCGTATAACCATTCTTTTTGTAAAACATAGGTGCTTGAAAATCAAAGGTATCTAAAAAAGCATACTTACACCCTCGTTCCATAGCTGCTTTCTCAGCACTTTGTAATATCTGGCTACCAATTTTTTGTCCACGTAATTCTTCACTTACCCATAGGTATTTCACGATTAACCAGTTACCATGTGTTCCAGCAATCAATCCTGCAACCAAGTTTCCTTCCTGGTCTCGTAAATATATTCCTAAATCTTTAACGTGTTTATCTTCAATTCTTGCTAGATTATACTCTAGTAAACCCTCATATATAATCTCTTTCTCTTGTTCTAAAATCTTATCTATAACCTCATATTTCATCTTATTTCTCCTTGTTATATACACTGTAAGTTCTACGTCTATTCAGTATGAATTCTTTCACACCTTTAGACTCTTGAGTAGCAACTGTATAACCCATGCTACCAGCAACGAAAAATTCTAGTTCAGCAAAATAGTCATACATTAAAATTAGCTTATTCCAAATATCATCATATTCACCGTTTGGAAATATGTTGTGAAATCGTTTCATTTCATCATCTGACAGGAATCGTTTTAAATACTTACTATGATCTCCGGTTGTTACCTTAAAATTATTATCTATGGCTATCTTCCAATTTAGCATTTTTATAAACATAGGCATAACTAAGACATCATAGGCATACTTAGCATAATAAAGTTCTTCTCTACATAAACCTTTTGAAATATAGATACATAACCATCGAAACTCGTTCGATGTATTATGAAACTCCAACTCACTAGGCTTTTGTATATAAAATGCTCTTTCACTATCTATTGGGGTTAATTCTTTAAAATTATCTTTATTCAAAAGGACGATTCTAGGTTCATAATTTATTGATTCTTTCTCAATATTATTAATATCTACAATTGTAAGATCAATACGATTACCATCCGTAAATTGAATCAAATAGACGAATGTGTTGCGACTACTATAATCATAAGGGTGGTTATACCAATCCTCTGGATATTGCACAATTAATACATCTCCAAAATAGTTAATCCATGACTTATCTTTTGTAAAGTCTCCTACATCACGAACAAAATAGACAATATCAAAATCACTATAGATATCATGGGTAGCATTGGGATTTGCTCTAGAACCATTCAATGTTACAGCACGTATTCTTTCATCCTCTATTGCTTTATTCATAATTAGTTTCATCATTTCTTGTTCCGTTCTCATGAGAGCTCCTCCTAATAATCGAAAGTTGATATGCATTAGCCTATTACTTATTGATAGGTAGTGTAGAATTAAAATCCATAAATATCATAAAACTATCAGTAATTAATTTGCAAATTAGCATTATCCTTTTTCTCTTGGTCTTGAAACATTTTGTATAGTAGGTCAGGATAATTGATAAAAAATCCACCTTCATAAACACCATTACATGTAAGAAAATAATTACTTTTCTTAAGTGATACTCCAATCTTTTGTAATGTAGAATGAGTAACGCTACGATATTTTCTAGCTTGAATAATCTTTTTGGCATAAGCAATTCCAATCCCTGGTATCCTTAATAATTGCTCATAATCGGCGGTATTAACTTCAATCGGAAACAAATGAATATTACGTATCGCCCAAGTAATCTTTGGATCCATGTCCTCAGTAAAATCAGGAACTTCATCTGGAGTAATTTCATCAGGTGAAAATCCATATAATTGCATTAAACGATCCGCTTGATATAATCTCCGAACTCTCCATATTGGTGTAGTAGTTAAGGGAAGATCATAACCTTTGGCTGGATTTTTATATTGAAAAGCAGTGTAATAAACACGTTTTAAGTTATATTTTTTATATAAAGCTTTTGATAAAAGCATTATGGTTCGGTCACTCTCTAAAGAACTACCAGCCATTAGCTGTGTCGTTTGAGAAGTAGCGAAGGTGTTATATTTGCTATAAAGTTGCTTTTCATCCTTAATCATTGTTGATATCTGCTGCATTGGAAGTAATATGTTTTGCTTATTCTTTTGTTTTGCAACTCTCTCGAAACCAATATTCTGAGCCACCTCAATATTAACACTCAAGCGATTAGCAAGCCTACCTGTTTGTTCAATCAATTCTCTATCCGTCCCTGGCATAACTTTAGCATGAATATATCCCTTATAAAAAAGTTCATTACGCATAATCTTTAATGCTTCAATAATTAATTCTTGGGTGTAATTTGCATTTTTATAGATTGCAGATGTTATAAACACTCCATATCCATTGGATTTAGCTTCCTCTATTGATATTTCTGCTAATTCTCTTGGACTATTACAGTACCTACTATTAGTTTCCCTACTCACTCTACAGCCACAGTATGCACAATTAAAAGCACATTGATTGGACATAAACACTTTTGGCACCTTGTGGGCTATTCCTTTTGCTGCTGTTTTTTGAAATAAGCTAGGATCCGGAATATTTTCATCATCACTATAACTATCACCATAGGAAATCTTAGCATCAGCAACATCAAATTTTGCATCCTCTTGCATCATTATCATTTTATCTGTTAAGGATAATGTTTTGCTTTGTATCATATTAACCATAATTCCCTCCATAACTTATTTCACATTATGGTTATATTATAACACGAATTCATGTTCGTATACAAACATTTGTTCTGTTTTTTGTACATGAATCATAAATATTCTTAAAATCTAAATATAATTAACATTGTCAAGTTAAAAAACTTTCGCCAAGGCACTGTGCAAAGTATACTATGTTTGGGCGATTCTATTAACAGAAAATGATTGATTTATTGAATTTCTTTTAAAAGCTTAACCCCTAATACGGTTGCTGGTATACGGTAGTTAGGAGGAAGGTTTGAGAGAATAACAACTCCCGTCTTGTTTTCTAGATTAAACCCCATATAACTATTAAAGTTATCTGTACCACCATTATGCCAAATAAAATTATTATCATTATCAATAATCCAAGCCAATGCAATTTCATCCATATGGATTCCCATTGCCTCATAACTTTTAGTTGATGTATTAATTTCCAGTAGACTCTCATGGCAGCTTTTTAAAGATTCCTTTTCTGTAATATGCTGTTCTAGATAATTTAACATATCAACAATATTGGAAGTGACCGCCCCAGCAGCCATGTATGCATCACCAGCACTCCAATCCCAATATCCATTTAAATCACCATTGACATCAGATATCATAGTAGAAGTTAAACCCAATTCTTTCTTCAGATATCCACCCAGTAATTCAGTATATTCTGTATCGTAAATTGCTTCTAGGACAAGTCCTAGCGTAGCATAACCAAAATTGGAGTAATTGAACTCATACTTCTTATCTTTTATTTTTATATTCTTAATTTGCTCTAATACCATCTCGTCTGTAATTCCATAGAAATCATTCCTTCTTGTAAAAAAGCTTTTTATCATTGGTGTTTCAAAATAGAAGGATTTATAACCAGATGTATGTGTAAGTAGTTGAAATATAGTGGGATAAGATTTTTCTTTTGGTAAATCCAAGTATATATCAATTGTATCTTTTAACGAAATTAGACCATCATCAACTGCCTTATTAATTAGTGCCGAGGTCATTGTTTTAGTTAAGGAACCAATTTCATAAGTATGTACCTCCTTGGGTAACTCTTTACCATTTTCTCCATAAACTTTATAAGTAATGTTACCATTCTTTATGATACCTACTGATATTACTGCATTCTTATTATCTTTGCTTGTGTATTCTAGTGCTTCCTTAAAGGATAGTTTTGGAATTTTACCAAGCTGATATCTTCCATATAAGATATAGCCCACAATTGCAACAAGCATTAATATCATTCCAATTCCAACTATTTTTACTACCCTTTTGATTTTTAGTTTCCTAAAAGTTATCATCACAAATACCTTCCCAATTAATTTATTAATAATAATATTACTGCTACATCACCACTTGTATCATCACGTATCTATATACTAATAATTTATCTAAGTTCTACGCTCCATTGGTCCCCATCTATTATGTATTGAAATTCAGACAAGTTATAGTTATCAAAAACCTTTAGTAATTCAAAAAAGTCATCAACCAAGTTATATTTTAGTAAATCTTCTCTATCAACCCATTCCATGTTCCCTTCTGTAGATAAACTTAAGTCTCCCTCAAATTCATTCGTCTTATATAAAAGAACAATATATCTACCTTTATTTATGGGAAACTGCTTAATCCCACATAAAATAGGGTTTGAAATCGTTAAACCCGTTTCTTCTTTTATTTCGCGAATAACTGCATTAACAAAGGATTCCTCCTTCTCTACATGTCCTCCTGGTAATGTATATCCTTTCCAATCATTTTTTATTCTATCTTGAAGTAGTATTTTATTTTCATGATATATAAGACATAACACTGTTAATTCAACCTCTTCTGTTCTTTTCATACTCTCATCCTTTTCTGTTCATTTTTTATTTTAAGTATACTTTTCCAATTTTATGAAGTCAATGAAAGAATTAAGAAGTACTATATGTTTGTAATGAATTACAGAGAGCTAGTATTATAGTGTAATGGTAACTCGCCTGCCTTAGCAGAGTCTCACACCGCAAATCGTCGCATTTATGTGACATCTTCCTAAGCTTTGCGTGCGCATCCTCACGGAGTGTTTTTTATTTCATAAGACGTAATTTTCTGAAATAAAAAAGATTACCCCACTATTTGTAGGATAATCTTATTTCTAAGCTTTTTCAATCCATTTCTTTGACCAATTAAATAAGCGATCAGACATTTCTTTAAATTCAATACTTCTACCCTTCTTTATATCAATAAAAGTCCGAATGATAGCTCCTTCTTCTGTAGAAATAACTTGTAGTAAATCTTTTTGGTGACTTATATAGCTTCCAGTTTGCTTATAACAGATTGCCTGTATAACAAATGATGCTGATTTATACAATCCCATAAGAATTTCTTCGCTCTTATCGTATAGCATATTATGAACACATCCATGGTAGATATTGCATGCACCAATTTTGATTGCTCTATTAATAGCATTTTCATCAATCAGTACTAGCAGTTCATCAAGAGATCCCTTTATAGGCTTGGTATCATGATAGAACTGAAAAAGGTCCGATACCTCCCAGTTCATAATCTCATTTTTCCCTGAAAGGAATCCACAAATTAACTCTCTATGTGATAATGTATCCAACATCGTATTATAGGTTTGAATATCTAAGGTAGATAGCTCATCAAGTATAACAACAACATCAATATCGCTTGTTTTCGTCGCTTCACCACGAGCATAGCTTCCTTGCAAACCAACAAACCACACCCGTTCTTTAAAATTCTCATTTAATGCTTGCAAAAATTTATTCATAAAAGTTGTAGTTTCTATCATTTCATTATCTCCAAATTCGAATTATCTTATTTGTTACCTTGCTTCCAAAGGATGTTGAATGCTGTATAATTATTATGACAATCTAATCGTTCTATAATTTTATCAGCACAGTTCTCTTTTGTATCCTTATGAGTATCAACCGTAACATCGTACGTGTTATCTAAGGGTAATAATATAGATAGTTGCTCTTCTGCTTGCCCTATTGTACGATCTCCACGTTCCTTTTCTCTCCTTTGTAATTTCTCCAATGGGCATGTAACATGAACAAACAATACAGGATAATCATGAAGTATTTCAACACATTCATCTAAAAGCTCTTGAGAAACACTAAATACATCATCAACTACAGTATTAAGTCCCATATCTGAAAAAGTTTTTATCGTTCGGTACATCGCTTGTATTGTTTTAATTACTTCGTCATCCTCATTACTCATGTATTTTTCAGGTGTCATATCCATGAATGTATCAACAGAAAGCCAATAATAAGGCTCTGGCAACCTTGCTTGTAATGTTTTTGCAAGAGTTGTTTTTCCAGAACTTGATACTCCATTTAAAAATATAATCTTTCCTCTTTGCATTTAGTATGTCTTCTCCTGTATATTAATTAAACGTTATCTCTATCCAATCCAAATTTTTAATATATGACTCTACCATATCATAATTCATATCAGGGTGTATGGTTTCTTCATGGGATATGGTAATAACAGACATCGCAATTGCGTACTTTAACATTTCCACAATACTTAGCCCGTTCATATAACCATAGCCTAAACCAGCAACACAAGAATCCCCTGCTCCTGTTACATTAACCACTGGCACTTGATTTGCTTTAATTATTCCTTCTTCTTGGCCATTGTTATAATAGATTCCCTCTGCATCTAAGCTGATAAATACATGTTTAACGCCATAATCCAATAGGCATTTACCTGCTTTTCTTACGTCTTCTATGCTTTCTATTTTAAATCCACATAGCACTTCTGCTTCAATTCGGTTTGGTTTAATTGTATAAAAGTATTTGATTAAATGCGTTATTTTTTGAACCCTTGCACTGGATACGGGATCTAAAATAAATTTGGTTCTACCTTGATACTTTGTTAAGATATATTCCATAATTTCAGGGTTGTCTGCTCCTAAAACCATATATTCTGAATTAATAATGATATCTTCCTTAGAATCGATAAACTCTTCTGATATTTTATCTGTTATACCCATGTCAACAATAGCAGATTCCATTTCTCCATACTCATTCATAATAGCCATATACGTTGGTGTTGACTCTCCACTAGCTATAAGGGAATCTTTCGTATCAATTCCTAGTGATTCTGCATGTTGTAAGATATTTCTTCCCTTTTCATCATTACCAACAATAGATATAAATTTTATGTTGGTCCCTACTCTAGCCATATTTTCTGCAATATTTCTACATACTCCACCGTAGGAAATCCTAACCTTTCCTGGATTTGAATCCCGTTTCCTGTAGTTATTCGTTGTAAATCCAAAGATATCATAAATTGATACTCCAAAAACGAGTATATATGGTTCATTTTCATTCATCATGACTTTCTAGCTCTCCTAGTTCTTCTTATAAATCTTATTTCACTATCCCCAAAGACTATATAAGCTATTACTATAACGTATTTTGTCGAAAAATTCAATATTGATAAAGATGCAAATTATTTTTTACGAAATGGCATAATGTATTAGTCGCTAGGGATAAAAATCTTCTTTTCAACCTGTAAACTCTCATCACTTGGTAGTATAACCCTATAGGTAATATTCCACTGTCTAATCTTTTCTGACATAAAAAAATAAGAACCTTGAATGATTCTTATTTTTAAACGAGACAGGATTTGAGCAAATCCCCGTATACAAAGTATTATTCAATATCAGATTAATAATAAAACATAATATAATGATTTCCTAGTTATTTTTTACCACTATACCATCTTTCATTACAAAATTTACACTTGATAGTAGATATGGCAGTTCATACGGATTTCCTTTTACTGCTATGAGATCTGCGATACAATTTTCTTCTATTTTACCGTAATCTTCTCGGTCTAATATTTTAGCTCCATCTATTGTAGCAGCTTTTATTACCTGATTAATCGAAAGTCCAGCTTTTAATAATAATTCAATTTCCATAATTGGCATTCCAACTGGTGACCAAATTTCTTTTTCTTCAATAAAATCATTCCCAAGTCCAATAACGCCACCCATATCAATAAACCTCTTTGTGTTATCCATGGCAACATATAAAAATGGTGCCCCCCATTTCGAAGTAATTTCACCGTACACACTTAAGGTAGGGGTCATATATACTTTATTTTTCACCTTATATTCTAGTATTTCATCTGGAATTTTATCAAAACAGGTGTGAGCAGCTTCATCTATTCCTGCTTTTAACAATATTTCTAATTTATCACTTCGATTGACATGAGCGGATACTTTTTTGCCATGCTTATGGGCTTGGTCACATATAGTAGATAAGATATTTAAAGGAAGCAAGTTTAAACTTTAAGTGTAAGCGTCATATCCCTCATC
>JAFAEB010000394.1 GCA_023424235.1 Bacillota bacterium | reverse complement strand
CTAGTGTACTGACTCTGCCACCAACTAAAGCAACTTCACTAATTAGGTTCCTCATCCCGCTCACCATATCATTTAAGCTAGTAGTTAGTACTCTAAATTCATCTTTACGTTTTGTATCAAATTGAGTCGTTAAATCCCCTTTTGATGCCTTACTAATAGCTTTCATTAATTTATTGATGGCACCTGATATATTGCTTGCAATAAATAACCCAACTAGAATTGCTAAAATACATGCTATTGTTACAAATATATAGGTAAGAGATTTAATCTCACTTGCTTGACTAATGATATTAGCTTTTGGAACTAAAGCACAAACCACTGCACCTGTTGCTCCAACTTTACTATAAAGATATAGATAATCTGCTTCTTTAAATTCTACATATTTATATCCATGTGCTTCTTCTCTGTTTATTGCTTCTAAGTAGTAATCTGTATTAAAGAAAACCGCATCTTTATCGTCTAGCAATGTTTCCCTACCATCACTCGTAACAAATCCTACATATCCACCATCTCCTACATATACCTTCTTTAATACATCAAGGACTACCTTCTTTGAAACGTCCATTATAATAAAGCCATCATTAAAGCCCATCTTACTAATTAAGGATACTGCATAATCATCTGTTTTTAATGCTAATTGTTCATCTAATACTGTATGTTCTCCTACCCACACATTTCTGTCAGATGCAGCCAAAGTTGTTTTAGCCTCATTGGATTCCATAAATAAACTATGTATATTATCAGGAGGAGTTTTAGCAGATGATACCGAAGAACCAACACTTGCTAATATATGTGTATTGTGTATAAATGTATTTGTTTCACGAATTACCGTTACATTCGATTTTATTGTACGTAATACCTTTACATCATCTAAGGTATCTTTTACATTACTTCTTTTATAATATTCTTTGATATCCTCACTTAACATTACCTCAACTGATTTGTCCGCTATTGACTTAATACCAAGATTAAGATACTGACTTACCGCATCCATCGTCTCTACTGTACTCTTTTCATAGCTCTTAATAATCGCATTTGCTGACTTTTGATAAGATATGATACCAAACACTAAAAGCATAATTACAGGTATCAAGAAGGCAATTATTATTTTAAAACCAATTCCCTTAAACTGTTCCATAATGGACCTTTTTTCAGACAACTCTTTTTTAACCTTGCTTCTTTTTGCTTTTATAGCATCCATGCCTTGGTTCCTTTGTTTTTTGCTTTCAAAACCCCTTTGTTTTGACTTCATAAGTATACCCTCCTGAATTTTATACAACTAAACTCATTATATCATAGAGTTGTTAAAAATCAAACATAGTAAAGGGTAATAATAGCAAAATTTCTAACATTTCACTATTATTACCCTCAATTTAAATCAATACATACTTACAATCTAATTTCTTTATTTAATCCAAAGGAATAAATAATTTTTTCTTTTACTGGCTTTTGGGTTAATTGGACTAAGGCTTTTTCATAGAACTTAAGTTGCACTCCATAACGTTTTTTTAGAATTTCTTCACCATAGTTTCCAGTAACTCCATCGGTTTTATAATCAAGAAGTACAATGCCATCCTCTTCTTCAAAATAAACGTCAATGACACCCTGTACAAGTATAATTTCATCACTGGTTAATAACTGATTTACTTCCTTTGCTTTAAGCCCCATAACAAACTGCTTTTCTTTATATAATTTGCCCTTCTCTTCGGCTAAACGCATACGGTTTGCTATATCACTGTGTATAAAATGATTTAATTTTAAGATATCTAACAAGTGATATTCTTCTTTCAGTATTTTACCCTTTTCAACTAGAGATAATAGATAGTTATTAAGCTCAAGAACGGTAGTTTCTAGTGGCATATTTTCCAAAACAGTATGATATAAGGTACCTACATCCACCCCACCAATTTTTTGTTTAATGAAGTTTGGCACCACTTCTTCTTTTTCTTTTGCTAATATTAACTCTTCACTATCTTCAAAAGTCTCCCTTTGTCCGATTCTTTTTAGCTCTGAAACCGTTAGCTTTGCCTTTATTTTGGTTTCAATCTCATATGGATAGACAAAATCTAAGTATTCGTATATTTGATTTCTAAGATCATCATTATAAATACGACCTTTATCCCATTGTAACAGTTCCTTTTTATTCATGCTTTTAAAGCTTTGAACCGTGCTTTCATACTCTACTAATTCTTCGTATTTTTTTACTTTAATTACAAGATTTGCTTCGCTATGATACATTGGGTGATGTATATTGTAATCCATTTGACTAGCAACTAAAACTTCACGAAAGCCTCTATGTCTCATCATGGCTGGGATAATAAAATCTAAGTAGGTGTTTGCACTACTCAGTTGATAATAGAGTAATTGCTTTTCCTCTTGCTTTGTCACATTACTCCATTTGACAAGTTTTTCTTCAAGCTTTTTAATTCCACCTACTAAGATTAACTTCTCCTTAGCCCTAGTCATAGCTACATAGAGTATTCTAAGCTCTTCTGATAAGTTTTCCAATACAAGTAATTTACTTATTATTTTCTTCACTAAGGTTGGAGCCTTCACTCTAAGTTCATGATCAAAATAATCTGGGCCAAGACCTAAGTCTGGATGAATTAATAGGCTACCACGGGCATCTTGATTATTAAAGTTCTTACCCATTCCAGCAACAAAAACAATTGGAAATTCTAAGCCTTTACTTTTATGAATACTCATAATCTTAACTGTATTATCATCTTTTCCTACAATTTTTGCTTCGCCATAGTCTATATCATATTTATCTAATTTTTCAATATAACGTACAAAATGAAACAAGCCTGAATAACTAGTTTCTTCGAATTTGATCGCTCTAAGTACTAACATATCTAAATTGGCTTTTCTCTTCTCTCCAGCTGGCATAGCAAAACATAAGTTACGGTAGTTGGTATCTTCTAAGACTTTTTCGATTAGCTCATGAATTGGTAAATAGCTAACCCACTTTCTATATTTTTTCAGTTTATCAAAGAAGGTACTTAGTTTATGACTTAATATATCATTCTCATTTTCCACTTTTGAAAGATACTCTAGAGCTGCCTCATACATACTAACCTTTTTCTTATGTATGCGGATAAGAGCAAGCTCTGTTGAGGTAAGGTCTGCTATGGGAGAACGCAGTACTGCTGTAAGCGGAATATCTTGTCTTGGATTATCAATCACCTTTAATAAATTTAGTATGGTGTTAATCTCTAAGGTTTTAAAATATCCAGTTTGGGTATCCGCTTCAGCCAAAATACCTTGAGCCTTTAGCGTGTCTTGAAACACGCTTGACCACTGGCTCATCGTCCTAAGAAGTATAACTATATCACCACAGCTAGCCCTACGATTCATCTTCTTCTCTTTATCATAAACTAACATTCCATGTTCACTATGGGTAAGCTCTTTGATACGATTGGCTACAATTCTTGCTTCCAACTCTATTTTTGTATATTCTTCCTCTTCCTTTGCCTCATCCTTTGTTTCTTCTTCCTCATTACCATCTTCCTCTGCTGCATCAAGTGGTACTAATAAAAGCTCTGTATCCTCGGATACACCTTTCATATACTCACCAAAATCTGCACCAGGATATAAAAATACTTCATGGTCATATAAGATATTTCCCAGACGTTTGGTCATTATTTGCTCAAACACAAAATTTATACTATCAAGTACTACGGTTCTACTTCGAAAATTCTTATGAAGATCCACTCTTTGATGACTACTGTCTGTAGTACTATAGGTGTGAAACTTATCCATAAAGATTTCTGGCCTAGCAAGTCGAAATTTATAAATACTTTGTTTTACATCGCCAACCATAAATAAATTTGGTCTTCCATAACGTTCTTTTGATATGCTATTTAGAATGGTCTCTTGAACAAAATTACTGTCTTGATATTCGTCTATCATGATCTCTTCATAGTGCTCACTTAAATCATTGGCAGCTACACTTGGGACTACCCCATTCTCTGTGTGGGTGGTTAATATATTTAAAGCAAAATGCTCTAAATCATTAAAATCTACGATATTCTTATCTCGCTTCTTTTTTGCGTAGGCTTCTTGAAACTCCATGGTTAAATCAATGAGCACTTCCATCTGTTCCTTCATCCCTACTAAATCATGAAACATTTCCTTGGTGGATTGAAAGAAATAGTTCTTCTTTATGTCACCGATGGTTTTCTTTATTTCTTCGCGAATGGCTTTAACTCGATTCTTTATCCCTTCGTTCACTCCATCTTCTTTTTTACTAGACAATCTAGTAAAGTTTAAAGAATCAAATACCTTTTCATATTCTTCATAGTCCTTAAGATTTAGGA
>JAFAEB010000136.1 GCA_023424235.1 Bacillota bacterium | reverse complement strand
ATGGAAGCATATTATATAGCACAAGCGCTTTATAATTACACCTGTATGTATTCTCCAAATAAGATAGTTCTTGGTGGTGGAGTAATGCATCAAAAACAATTATATCCATTGATTAGACAAGAATATCTAAGAATTATGAATGGATATATTGATACCAAAGAATTACTTGATATTGAGCATTATATTGTTGCACCTACATTAAATGATAATCAAGGGATTATCGGATGCCTTGAGCTAGCCAAAATCGATTTGGCACTTGCTGGCCTCTTAATATAAAAATGAATTTGAATACAAAATATAGCTAAAAGTCCAATAAACTAATATCACTAGTACTGGACTTTTTTTTTATTGTGTTTTAATTTTCAGTTTAATAATACTAAACATATATCATTACTATCCATAACCTACTTACCTAAGGGTAGCATAAGTCTAAGAATAAATATCCCACCCTCTGTTTCTATGGAATATAATCCACCGTAACGTTCCACGATGGAGACCATACTCTTAATTCCGAAGCCATGTCCACCTTCTTTTTGCCTTGTTTTTGGCAATTCATTTTGTAGTTCTATCTGTCCAGCGTAAGCATTCTCGGTTGATATAATTAGCTTTCCACCATTGACTTTTCCTTGAATATAAACCTTTCTTAGCTTTTCATCTTCTATCTGCGCGGCTGCAGTGATAGCATTCTCCAGTGCGTTAGACAAAAGGGAGCATAGTTCAGTGTCGTTGATGCAAAGGTTCTCAGGTAATTTTACATCTACATGTAGAGCAACATTCCCTTTTTTTGCCCTTGCTTCAAAGCATGATAAAATTAAATTGACTGTTTCATTTTCGCAATAACGTTTGGGAGTCAGGGCATCGATATCCGCTACTGTAATGGCGAGATATTCATTTATTTTATTCAGATCGCCGTCCGCTGCTAAACCACCTATTAATGACAAATGATGACGCATATCATGGCGATAAATTGCGGTCCCCTTTTCCATCTGTCTCATGGTGTCAAGCTCAACTTGAGCTTGTTGTAGCTGAGATGCAAAGAGATCTCTCTCTCTTTGAGCTAGCTCCTGCTTATGAGATTCATTGTAATATTGTAGAACAAATACTAAATAAAAGGTGCAAATTACAGAAGGGGTAAACTGTACTGCCTCACGAGCCCCTGAATATAGTAGATCTGTATACACCGTAGTGGCATAATCAAATAAATAGTATAAAAAAGGTACAGCAGCAAACATTAAACAGGAACGTGTGGAACGATCCATTACTTGTTTGACTGATTCTGCAATATATTTTTTTAATATAAAGTATACAACACATATAGTAATAGAATAACCGATATGATTGGCAGATAAGCTTCCAAAGGTTGCCGATGCAACCGAACCAATCCAGCGAGGTATTTGGCAGCAAAGATAAGTTGTTAATACACTACTGAGTGATATCGTCCATGGGCGCTTAAAATATAGTGCAATAAATAGAACGAATGGTATATGAGTGATGAAGGGATACAATTGCATTGTAGTATGTAGTCCTAGTAACCGCCAGCTTATGTATTGTAGTAAAAATAAAAATATTATTAAAATAGTAGTAGCCAGCTTACCTTTCCTTGTAAGGTAAACACCAGAAAAGAGAAGAGATATTGCCATACCAACTACCAAAGCAATACCTGAGCGAAATAATATTAGAATGGTGTCTATCACTTTAATTCCGCCTTTCATTTGCTTGTAACAGATATTTCATATAAGCCGCTTTCACCTTAATAAATGCATCTCTTGATACAGGAACAGTTTTACCGACAGTCGTTTTAAGGCCGTTCTTGTCAAGCTCAATTACCTGACGCAAGTTAATTAAATAAGAACGATGTGACTTAATGAAATGTGGATCTAATCGTAATTTTTCCTCGTATTCGCTTAGGTAACCATAGGCTTTACGAACTTCACCGTTTACTAGAATGAACTGAATTGTACGATTTGTGACTTCCACATATACGATTTGTGAATAGTACAGTTTAATGATACCACTTCCTGTTTTTATTGTAAGAAAAGCTTCCTCTTGTGTAAATTTTGTCAACAGCTTATCAAGAACAGGGAATATCTCATCTTTTCTAGCAGGTTTTAATATGTAATCTTCGGCACCTACACGGTAGCTCTCTACCGCAAACTCTCGTGAGGAGGTTAGGAAGATAATTGTTATTTCATGATCGGATAAGCGAATCTCTTTAGCGGCATCCATACCAGTTAAACCTGGCATAAGGATATCTAATAGAAGCATATCAAAAGTTCTTGTCTTCATTATCTCTAAAAGATCTAGGGCACTGTGAAAGGTCTCATAGGTAATAAAACCACCATACTCTCTACGATAATCCTCCAAAAGTGAGGAAATACGGGAGAGTTCCTCTAAGCTATCATCACAAACTGCAATATGCATCTTTTTTTCCTCCATAAATGTATCATAAATTAGGAATATTATAGTACAAAAACCAAAGACTTACAAGAATTTGTCATGAAGCTACATCCAATAAATATTTTTAAGTTACAATTCATGCTTTAGGAGATACGATTCGTGCGATAAACAGTTTTTAAATGTGAATTCTGTTATTATAACAATGCAGTATTGGTATAGTAACAGAAAGAGAGGGGTGCTTATGACTGCAGCCACATTGGGATGGTTGACTGCAGCAGTATGTGTGGTGGCATTTGTAACTTTGTGGTTTACGGTGAGCTATCGCGAACTATCTGCAAAGAGGAAGAGTCTTGAAGCGATTATTGAGCAAGTACAAATTCACCGCAGATTCTATATGGAGCTTCGCGGTGGTGAAAATGATGCTGTAGCAAAAAATGTACTAGAGAATAAGCTTATGGTCTATCGGGAGCTGGAAAAGGACTATAATGCCATGTTAAGAAGGCGGATGAATCGAATACCTTCTTATTTTATGGGATTTCATCCAGCAGTTAAAGATTGTGTTTAATGAGATTTACAACATGAGAATTTATATTTTTATTTCGTCTTAGGAGTGAGGGTTTATAGCAATGACATAACGGAGTAATTAAACCTACTAAAATTATGTCTCGAGTAGAAGCTTTATGGAAAATGTATTAAGTAGATGAAAGTAAAAGTTTATAAAAAGAATAGGAGAAATTAATATGAGAAAAAAATTAGTACTTATGATAGTACTTGTAATGACACTGAGCCTCACTGCTTGTGGAGGAGAAACAAGGGATATAGGAGAAACGGTAGCAAACCCATCTGCGGAAAGCGTTTCTGATACCGTTGATTGGCCTTATAAGGATGTGACCAAAGAACAGATTCAAGAAATTTCTGATGTATTGGTTGAACTGGAACCATTGTACAATGAAGCTGCTAGTGCAGCAACAAAAAATGGTTGGGAAGCAGATGAGATTACAGTACAGGAATTAAATACGATTTATGTTCTAATTGATGCCGCACAACATGGTGTGGCAGATCCTAGTGAGTACGAGGGAACAGAGGATATGGCGACGGTTGTAGAGCAATATCAAGTTATTTTAGGTGCAATGCCTGACTTAATTGCTAAGGTTAGTGCTCCTTACGCAGAATAGTATTATATACTAGATTTAAAATGTTTCATCAAAGGTGGATGCAGTATAGATGGTGCCTTGTGTTATATGGATGAAATACAGACCATTCACTATGCTACATCAATTAGTAGCGATGAATGGGAGTTGACAGCTGTTCCAGTTGACAACATTAAGGTGACTACAGAAACCACTTTTCAGGAAACTGAACTTGGTGATGGATTCTTCATCATGATGTACATTATGCGGAACAGTCAGGGAAATGAAGCATATTCTCAAGCAGTTACCTTTGAATCGGTAGACGGTGAAATCTATACAAGTGTAGATTATTAATATGTAATATAGAGTAGTAACGGTTCCAAGATTATCGTTTGTTCGGCCATTAAATAAAACTTAAAAACTATTTTATCCTAGCAGGAAATTAACGCATTAAACATCATTTGTTTGGATTAAAAGGGTTATATTCATATGAGAAGGAGAGTTAGTATGACTTACGTATGTGAGAATTGTGGTTTTTTATTCTACCGAGCAGGAGAGGTAAAAGAATGCCCTTCCTGTAATGTAATTGTTGTTCGTCCTGCCACCAAAGAAGAGATCAAAAGGTTACAAAAACTTTTGCTACAAGGAAAATCAAAATAATTCATATAAGAAACAACGGAGTCTGAATATAAAAGTTCAATAAACTAGAAATACTGGTTTATTGAACTTTTATGTTTACTTTGAATAAAGCTTAATATGAAAATTAAATTTCTAAAAATTAGATGAATGAGTAATACAGTAATACCCTTTAACCTAATAAAATTGGATAAGATGCAATTCGATAAGCTTTACAGTGTCATAGTAGAAAGATATAATAGAATTAATATCGTATTAATAAAGTATAAGTTTATGAGGTGAAAAGTATGAGATTTGAATATACAAATGGGGATAATAAAGACTTTATACAACTATGTAATGCATTAGATCATTCACTTAATCAAGCAGTTGGTGGTGAGGAAAATAGGGCACAGCACATCCCCTTCAACTCCCTATCTACGATTCATGATGTGATTGTTGTATATGATGGCTATAAGCCGATAGGATGTGCTAGCTTTAAGAAGTATGATGATGAATGTGCTGAAGTTAAAAGAGTTTACATACAAGAAGAATATAGGGGAAGAGGTATTTCTAAGATACTTATGGAGATGCTAGAACTCTCTGCACGAGAAAAAGGATATTCTTATTTCATACTTGAAACAAGTGAATTGTTTGTCCAAGCTATAAATCTATACCAATCAATAGGCTATGAAATGATTGAGAACTATGGTCAATATGCAGGTTTGTCAGATTCTATCTGTATGAAAAAAACGTTATAACGAATGATATTTCAAGTTTATTGAGGTTTGATAGATAACATTTAAGTAAACTGGTTCTCTAAAGAATGATAAGCGAACCAGCTTTGCTTTCTTATTTGAATATAGAGATTATACTAATGACATCTTTTTTTACAGTCTTCTCCGATAGGATTTTCAATCATAGTTGCAAATCTAAAATTGTGTCTGTGACCATCATTTACACTTGTTACAGATTCTAAGAAATGAACATGTCTGTCACCAACCCTAATAGCTCCTGAGGTTCTACCACAGAATTCATGAAAATGATCATCAAAAAAGTCTGTTCTAAATTTAACTTCATGTACATGATCAGAACCACAAGGGATAGCTTCACCAGTTACAGTTGCAAATCTATGATTATGAGGTTCTTCCTCAGGTTCAGCAATTTGAACACTACCAAGTACTTCGTGAACATGCCTTTGCTCCTGATGCTCTGGTTCACAATGTTCACAAGGACGATTATAACTCATAATTTTTACTCCTTATATATAATTTAGTTAAAGTTCCATTATTATAGTATGCTAGGAGAAGAAAAATGTGATAATTTATCGAAATATATAAAAGTAAGTGTTGTAACAATTGTAATTAGGATACTATATAATTCTAAGCAAAGGCATCAGTACAAGTTAGATACAGCCAATTTATAATAAAATGAAAGAAGTGAATCTAAAATCTAGATTCCCTTCCTATTTTTACGTAATTTGTTATCCCAATTTTTTTAGAGCATTTATAACAGTAGTCTTATTGAATTGTTGCCAATCCCTTAACATATTCAGTAACTTTTTTGCCAATTAATTGTTGCATTATATAACCTTTACCATATTGAGTTACACTTGCATCAAAAGTTCCTTGTGTTTCTTCGTCAAAGTATGTGTTGTACTCATCTGCTGAAACAGATAATCCTTCTGTTTCATAGATTGCTTGAAGAATTAAGGCTTGCTTTGCTTGGTCTTTAACGTCTTCTGCTAATTGCTTATCATATTTTGATTCAGACATACCAATGTATTCTTCAAAGGTTGCAGGACCGATAGAACCAAATTGTGCATAAAGTTGTTTCATGTAAGTATAACCACTTTGATCTTGGTATTTTTTAATTGATTTTAAATGGTTAATATAATTTTCTGGATAAGAGGAAACAGTAGTGTTTTTCATTAGGTACTCACCTATCCAAGCGTTTACATTTTCCTCATATTTTGTATCTTTTACATACTTTCTATATTCGTCAGCTGTGGATGCAAAATCTGATAGATTTTCTTTTACAAATTCATCAGTAAGTTCTGGAGCTACATAGATTCCATTAACAGTTACTTTAAATTCTGCGTCTTTACCGGCAACTTCTTCATTGTCATAATCTTCAGGGAATGTAACAAAAACAGTTACTTCATCACCGATAGCATGTCCAATCAATTGTTCTTCAAAATCATCAACAAATGTTTTGGATCCAATTTCTAAATCACTACCTTCGCCGTTTGTATTTCCGCCTTCAAACTCAACTCCATTAATTGTACCAACATAGTCAATATTAACGGTATCCCCATTTTCAATTAATTTATCTGTTTCAGTGCTTAACTCAGAATGTTCTTCTAACGTAGTTTTTATATCTTTTTCCACATCTTCATCTGTGTATTCTACTTCACTTACAGGGATCGTAATATTCTTATAATCCGCTAAAGTAAGTAAGTCTTTTGCATTTACATTTTCAATTAAACCACTTTCTGTTAAAGAAGCACTATAATCGCTACTTGGTTTTACTCTTGTAATTCCACGGTAAATGTATATCCAATTAGGGACACAATACCTACACATACAACAATACCTACAATAATAGAAATTATTTTTGTAAGAACTGCATTCTTTTTATTCTTTGCAATTTCTTTTTTTCTGGCTATTTTTCTAGCCTTGCTCAAGCTTACTTGGCTTGTCTCATTTTGTTTAACATCTTTCATAATGACCTCTTTCTGTTCATTCAATGACATAAATATTTTATGTTTTCTACAGCTTACCTAGTTAAAACAACATGGGATGGATATTGTTTTAGTATGGTATAATATTGAATAAAAAGGTTGTCTGTATTGTAAACCATTATACCATAAAAGTATGTAATTTTTGTGATAAATTTTAAAAAAATTATATTTATTGATATCTTTTTATTTTTTCCTTGTATTAATGAGGTTGATTAGGATGTCAAAAGCCTTAATATAAAATTAATTCGTGATATGCAAAAAGCAAAAGAACGACTTTGTCTATTATAATCGAAGCAAGAGTCTTATGACTTTGTGTAAATACCTTTCTATAAAATAGATATATCTTTTGGCACCTAAATCAAGGTTTTCATCATAAAATTTAGATAGTTAATCTATCCATACAATGATTGGTAAGCTATTATTAATAGATTAGACGACTCAAACTTGAAAATCGATCCTGTTAAATGTCTCTATATATTAAACTTTTAAGATTATCTACTCTAATGCTTATAATGTGTTATAAATCACTTCAATTTCGATATCATATAAGATAAACCATAGCAATGTCATCCTTCCTATCTTATAATATATATAATGTTTTGAATTAGGATAGTTATTAAAAGTGAAATAGTGAGGATTATAGCATGGTAAGGGACTTAAGACCAAGAATACTTGTCATTGATGGACAGGGTGGTAGAATAGGGAAACAATTAATCGAATCCATGAAGGAAAGATTTAAGGAGGAGATTATAATAATAGCCATTGGAAGCAATAGTATTGCAACAGCGAACATGATAAAAGCTGGAGCAAATGAAGGCGCAACTGGTGAAAATCCAGTAGTCCTTGCATGTAAGAAGGCAGATATTATTATTGGGCCTATTGGTATTGTAGTGGCAGACTCATTGCTTGGAGAAATTACTGAAAAAATGGCGGTAGCAGTAGGAAAAAGTCAGGCAGAAAAACTATTAATTCCGATTAACAAGTGTGATAATATTGTAGTAGGAATTAAAGACAGTTCCACAGCAGAGTTAATAGAACAAACGATGGAAAAGCTATGCGA
>JAFAEB010000102.1 GCA_023424235.1 Bacillota bacterium | reverse complement strand
CTAGGAATCCGTATTATCGGTGATATCACAGAAGAAAAGGTTAGAATCGTTCAAGATGCTGACTATATCTACCGTGAAGAAATTGCAAAAGCTGGTTTAGACAGAAGCATCGGTCAATACTTTGCAGCACTTACTAACATGCGTTCTGTAGGATGCATGGGTGACGAAAGAACCTATGACTATGCAATTGCCCTTCGTGCAGTAACAACCACTGACTTTATGACAGCAGAATTTGCAGAGCTTCCTTGGGAAGTAATCGGAAAAGTATCCAGTAGAATTGTAAATGAAGTAAAAGGGGTAAACCGTGTACTATATGATTGTACAGGTAAGCCACCAGCAACGATAGAGTTTGAGTAGATAGAAGAAACGCTACAGCCCACTAAAATCAAGGGTTGTAGCGTTATTTTTTTGATTGTAATTATACATTAATTCTATATACAAATCCGTCATTATAGGTGTGGTATTTCTTAAATACATTCTTCCATATAGCTTCTTATACAGTGAAAAATACCACTTAGGTCCTAGGCTATTGAACTGTTTATCAAATCATCATATACTAGGATCAACAAGGAGGTGGTGAGTTGAAGATAAGGGTTGAACAAGTCAATATTCCTGAGACAGAAGTGATAATACAATGTGTAGATCCAGCAGATGAAGAGGTCAGTAGTATAATAGCTGCCTTGAATGAAATTAACAGAAGAATTCCAGTACAGCAAATAGATACGCTGATCTTACTTGGGCCACAAAATGTACTCTACTGTGAATATGTGAACCGTCGAGTATTTATATACACTGCACAGGAGGTTTTTAATTGTGGGTTATCACTATTTCAACTGGAAAGGGAATATGAAAATTTATTCAGATGCTCAAAAAACACCGTAGTAAACATCCATCAGATTAAGCATTTGAAAAGTGAATTACATGGACGTATTTTAGTAACGTTGTCAAATGGCGAAAAAATTCTTATTTCCAGGCACTATGCAAGTGCACTAAGAAAGCGACTAAAAGAAAGGTGAGGTTTTGTATGAAAAAAATGAAAGATCTTTATTTGTGGGCTATGAATGCAAAATTATTTATGGGTATTTATTTTGCAGCTATCGTATTATTATCAGGTATATTGCTAGCATGCTTTGGCAAAGAATCGATATCCATTATCGTTTTATTAGAGATTATGGGAGTTTCTGTGTTCATTGCATTAACTCAGGTATTCTTATTACCGGATAATACGGATTTTATGAGAGGTATTTTCTTTATACGCTCTCTTGCGTGGTTGATTCTATCAGGCAGCGTTATATTTGTAGTAGCTCACTTCGGTGGATGGTTTGCAGGGTTACCAATATGGTCATCTTTTGCCCTTGCCCTTGCTATGGTTGCTGGTTGTATAGCAATGCTTATAGGGTTGCGCCTAGAACAAGAAAGCGATACTGTGCATCTTAATCATGATCTAGAGATCTATAAGCAAAAGGAAAAGGAGCAGAAATGAAAATATGTTTCTTAACACTTGGAACAAGGGGAGATGTGCAACCATATCTTGCCCTTGCAAAAAAAATAATATCTCTTGGACATAAAGCTGTTATTTGCACCAGTGACAGTTTTCAAAACTTAATTGAAAATAAAGGTGTGGAGTTTAAAAGAGCAAGCCTTGACCTTATGGCTTTATCAACAACAAAAGAAGGGAAAGCTGTGCTTGAAGCTCCAATTAAAAATATAAGGCTAGCACTAAAAATGTCAAGAGAAGTGATAAACCCTGCTTATAGAAAGACGTTTGAAGATTTTTACGAGGCTGCACAGGACTGTGATGTAATCGTGTATCATCCAAAAGCATTTGTTGCAGCTGATATCGCTATGAAACTTAATATACCCGTTGTATCAATGCCACCAGTCCCTATCACCTTTCCCATAACTGAGTTTCCTTGTATTGCACTCTCACCTAATAAGAAATATGGCTCTACTATTAACAAACTAACCTATCTTTTTAATTCAAAAGCTGAAAATGGATATATAAAAGAAATTAATGATTTTAGGATTAGTACACTAAAGCTTCCTAAGAGGAAAGCAGGTGAATACACGTATTCTACAAATCACAAAGAAATACCCATCGTTTATCCTATAAGTAAGTATCTCTTTGAAGATGTAACAAGCTGGAATAATCATGTTGAATTAACTGGCTTTTTCTTTCTTGAAGCAAAAGAAAGATTGACAAATGAAATAGAAGAATTTCTTTCTAAGGGTTCAAAACCCATCACCATCAGTTTTAGTAGTATGCCACTTAAAAAACCTATGGAATTTATAAATAATTTAGTGTTAGCCTTAAAAGAAACATCCAATCGAGCTATTATCTTAGTGGGGAATAGTGGAATAAGCATGACAAGTAGCAAGGATATTTTAGTCTTGGACCAAGCACCGCACACACTTTTGTTTCCTCGATCGAAAGCGGTTATACATCATGGCGGAGTGGGTACAACCGCAGCAGCTCTTTTATCAGGTGTACCTCAACTTATTATTCCGTTTTCTGTGGACCAACCTTTTTGGGCAGAGCGTGTATATCGTAATGGTGTCTCGCTAATGCCAATAAAAGAAAAGGATTTAAGTCGTGAGATTCTTTCAAAGATGCTTATGCAATTTGAAGAGAAAGAAATCTGCTGTAAGGCTAAGCAATTTGGAGAAAAAATAAAGGCAGAAGATGGACTTTATAATGCAGCTAATTACATCTTAAACCTAAAGTAATTATATACTATATTATTAACCCAATATTCTAGTCTAGAGAAAATATAATATTAATTTAAAACAATAAAGTATATTTTTACCTACATAGGATATTATACGAACTGTATTTGCATACCAAACTGGGCTATTAAATTAGCAAATTGAATAAAAAATTGAATACAAAATATAGATAAAAGTCCAATAAACTATTATTACTAGTACTGGACTTTTATTGTCATTGTGAAATTTTCAGTTTAATAACTCTAAACATATATCATTACTATCCATAACCTACTTACCTAAGGGTAGCATAAGTCTAAGAATAAATATCCCACCCTCTGTTTCTATGGAATATAATCC
>JAFAEB010000441.1 GCA_023424235.1 Bacillota bacterium | reverse complement strand
GAATAAGAAAATGCACCTGCGATAATATTCTTTGCTGCAAATGACAGATTAGCATCCTTTAAAACGATTGCAGCATCCTTTCCACCAAGTTCCATTAATAATGGAACCATATGAGTCTTTTTGGAGATTTCTTGACCAACCTCTGTACTTCCTGTAAAATTTATAAAATTAATATCAGGATGGGTAACAATATAGTCACCAATTTCACTACCTTTACCTGTCACAAGGTTAAGCACTCCATCTGGAAGTCCTGCTTCTTCAAATATTTTAACTAACGCAACACCACATAAACTTCCTGTAGTTGCAGGTTTAAATACAACGGTATTACCTGAAATTAATGCAGGAGCTATTTTAGAGGTAGCAAGGTTAACAGGATAATTAAATGGTGAGATTGCTAGTACAACACCTACAGGTTCTCTTGTTACCATAGCAAATTTTTCTTTATTAAAACCAGAGAAATTATCACCTTGTATACTTTCTCCATGTATGCTTTTTGCAGAATCCGCTGTAAATCTTATAAAATCAGCAGTTCTTGTAACTTCCGAAATAGCACTCTTTCTATCTTTTCCAACCTCACGTATTAATAAATCTGCTAATTCTTCACTATGTGTTAGTAATACATCAGCAACCTTGTATAAGATTTCAGCTCTCTTACTTAATGGTTCATTCTTCCATTGGTGAAAAGCTTGCTTTGCTTTTTGGACAGCTTCATTAACTTCTTCTTTGCTCATGGCAACAACCTTACCGACAACAGAATCATCAATAGGTGATTTGATTGTTATATATTTTTGTGAATCTACTTTCTCTATAATTGTATTATCCATATAAAGCTCCTTCCTGCCATTTATAATATTTAAAACAAACACATATGAAAGTAAATTAAGTTACAAAACATATGTGCTATTTAAACGATATTTATTCTAGTGTCAAAAGCACCTAATGTAAAACTTCACTGTATTTCCAATTTTGACCTATTCCATATCGAAATCATATTAAGCTCTTTGATACTTGAATATTATTATATGTTTGTTTTCACATTATAAACTTAATTTGTATTAAGATCAATAATATATCAAAATAAAAAATAAATATGTGACTACATCACTAATCGAAAGCCTAAATTTTCTGACAATATTCTCTCAAATCAAATCTTAATGTTTTTGCTCGCTTACAATACGTTCTAATTCTAAAATTTCACCTTGCGTTAATGTTTGATTTTTAACATATTCCGTAAAGAAAGTACTTAAGGAACCATTATAAAACTTATTTAAAAAAGCTTTTGTTTCAATATTTTGTACAGTACGTTTTGTAATAGATGCTTTGCATAAAAAACCTGGTTCTTCTCTTTTTATTGCTCCTTTATCAATTAAACGCTTGATTACGGTATAAGTGGTATTCTTCTCCCAACCAATGTATTCTTTTATAATTTTTGATATATCTTTTGCAGCCAAAGATTTATTTGACCATAATAATTCCATAATATTTAATTCGCCTTCATGTAAACGTATTTCGTTCATACTAAACTCCTATCTACTTAATATAAAATGGTATTACTTATATATCTATTTTAATTTATACTTCATACTATCTACTTGTTAATAAAGAGTGAGTATGTATAAAGCATAAAGAATTTTCATTGGTATCTTATATTCATAAAAAGAGATTTTTCTACACAAGTAGTAAGTTGAAATTCCAGCATATGTGCTTAATACTCAAAAAATGATGTGATTTTTATATGTAATAGTCTACTACTGTCGAATGATGTAAACTAAAATTCATGAAACAAGACTACATAAGTAGTTTGCTCGGAATGAGTTAATTCTAGCTTAAGAGGTCATATTTGTCAATCTTTTCATCTTGATAAAGTGCGACAAAAAAGGATAATTTCTAAAAATAGATATAAATGATGTTCATTTAAGCAAGAAATTATCAATAAATTTAGCTCTACTTATGACTTTGATAAGATAAAGTTCCTATCAAAATATAAGATAGAGCCTAATTAAGATATTATTTATTAAATACAAAATGTCGCATAAATTGGAACATATTTAATATGGTTTTGGTAATCAAAATTTTTGGTTGATATTTTAATCTGCTCTTTGATTACTGGATAAAGCTGCTTAATTACACTAAAATTTTTAGAACGTGTATTATTTGATGTTTTAATCTCAATGGGAATTAACTTTTTCTCTTTCACAATTAAAAATTCAATTTTAGCTTGAGAATTTGACTCCCAAAATATTAAAGGATAATGATTGGAAGCTAGAGACAAAGCTACATAATTATCATATAAAGCTTTTTTAATTGGCTCATTTAATTTAACATCTACATCTCCCTTTTTAGGGGATTTACCTTGTAGGCTTGTATTTAATAAGCCTATATCTAAATGATACATTTTTAGACCTAAATCAAATTCCTTCAAGTTCATTATATATTCGAGATAATTCGTATTGTTAAGAACTTTATCTAAATTAATATCGTCAATTTTAATACAAAATACACCATAAAAAGAATTCTTTATGTATTGCAAAGCCGTTGCATACATACCTTGGGTAGCACCTTTACGTATTATACTATAACGAAATTTATGATTTTCTTTTAATAATTGGTCTGGTATTGTGTCATACGCTTGTACTATCTTTAAGGTATCAATTTCATCTTTATTCCTTCCTAATTGATGAAGATAGGAATTTAGTAATATATTATGCTGTGATTTAATATTAAAGGTTGATTCTGTTGATATATATTCGTTAACAGCTAAAGGCATTCCTCCAACCTTAATATATTCATGATATAACGTTAATAGTTCATTATGAACAATATCTGGTAATTTTTTATTCGAATCAAAATGTACTCTGATAGATTCAATATACCATTCATTACCTGTAGCTAATAAAAACTCTTCAAAATCCAGAGGATGTAGCATAAGAAAATTAAAATCCTCATCTATTTCATCTAAGTAATTTGTTATTATTAATAGATGAAAATTTTTATAGTTATAAAGACGGTTTGAAATATGTTTTATTAAAGTAGTATCCTTATTAAGGTTAACATCATCTAGAATAAGTAAGATATCCTCATCATAATCAGTTGGTATTTGATACTTGGATTTAAATAAATCAATAGGTTCTAAAATATTATCAGTTATTAATGAAGGAAGGATGGTATTATCAGTAGAGGTATTGATGTATATATAATATTGATAAAAGGACTTACCAAAGCTATAAGCAGAATAGGATTTACCTACTCCGCTTGCTCCGGTAAGTACAAGCGGTTTATCATATGAATTTTTCCATTCTAATAATTTATCAAAAATCTTTCTCCTCAAATGTAATACCCTCCTTTTAGCGTTCTAATTTATTTAATAGAACTGTGAAGTATTCAGGTAATGGTGCTTCAAATTCCATATATTCTTTTGTTGTAGGATGAATAAAACCAAGAACTTTTGCATGAAGTGCTTGACCTTCTAAGTGAAATGGGTCTTTATCCGGTCCATATACGGTATCACCAAGTAAAGGATGTGAAATACTTGCCATATGAACTCTAATTTGATGTGTTCTACCTGTTTGTAGCGAACATTCAATATATGCATATTTATTACTTAAATTGCTTAAGACTTTATAATTTGTAATAGCAGACTTACCATTCTTATGATTAATGGCCATCTTCTTTCGATCAACTGGATGTCTTCCAATAGGTGCATCAACAGTTCCAGAATCCACTTTAAAGTTATTATAACATATTGCATGATATCTTCTTGTAATTGAATGTACCTTTAACTGTTCTGCTATAAATTGATGAGCTTTATCATTTTTACAGACAACGATTACACCTGTGGTATTCATATCAATGCGATGTACAATTCCTGGTCTCATAACACCATTTATTCCTGATAATTCATCCCTACAGTGGTGTAATAATCCATTTACTAGAGTACCTGTATAATGACCATTGGCAGGGTGTACTACCATGCCTTTTCCTTTATTGATAACAATAATATCTGCATCCTCATATATTATATCCAAAGGAATATCCTCTGCAACTACTTCAAGGCTAGTTGGAGGCGGAATTTCAATGGTGATAGAATCCATAAAACAAACCTTATAACCAGCCTTTACAGCTTTACCATTAACAAGTATATTTTGATCTTGAATAAGTTTCGCTATATATGATCTTGTTAAATCTTCAATATTCATTGCAAGAAATTTATCAATTCGTATACCTACATCTTCTTGTAAAACTTCGATATCTATAATTTCATCATTCATGTTTTTTCTCTTCTTTGCGTGATAAAAAGTTAAAATCTTCATCCTTATAGTAGAATAGGCCTAGTATAATGAGGAAGAATGCAGATACACTTATATAGGTGTCTGCAATATTAAATATTGGGAAATCAATTAATTCAAAGTAGATAAAATCTACAACATACTTTCTAAAGATTCGATCGATTAAATTCCCGATTGCTCCAGCTGTTATAAATACTAAAATTAGTTCCATATAGTTATACTTTTTACTATTAGGAATTTTAAAATATATAAATAGCATAAAAGCCAAAATTACGATTGATATTATAGCAAGTAAACCTGTTTGATCACTCATTATACCCCATACTGCACCTGTATTTTCATGATAATATAATCTTAGTATTTTAGGTATGATAGATATGGATTCTTTATCTTTTAGATAATTTAGAGCATATAGTTTCGTAAGTTGATCAAAACCAATTAATAATAGTAAATAAAATAAGTGCCTAATTTTTCTCATAATACCTCCGAAGTTAATTTTATACTTATCCTACTTATGATTTTACAACATAATCAATAGCTTCAAGTATTTCATCCTCTGTAAGTCCTTCATTAACAATAGCATTACCAATTTTTGATAATAATATAAATTTTAAGTTTCCAAGTTCAACTTTCTTATCACTTTTAGTTACCCTTAATATCTCTTCTGGATCTAGTCCATAAATCGATGTAGGTAAGTCAAATGATTCAAGTGTTTCCTTGATATCCATTAACTCAATATTTGTAATATAGCCTTTTTGATAAGATAGAAAAGCAGCACTAACCATACCAATGGAAACACATTCACCATGTAATAACTTAAATTCCATAAGTTTTTCAATCGCATGACCGATGGTATGCCCAAAATTAAGCAATGCTCGATCACCTACTTCTTTTGGGTCCTTTTCTACTACATCTTTTTTTATAATACAGCTTCTTAAGATTAACTCCTCTAATACAGATATATCCCTATTCATGATTAAATTATGATTCTCTTTTAACCAAATATAGTAAGAATAATCTTTAATTAGTCCATGCTTGATTACTTCTGCAAGGCCTGCTTGAAACTCCTTTTTATTAAGAGTTTTCAATGTATTTAAGCTTAGGTAAACTAAACTAGGTTGATGAAAAGCACCAATCATATTTTTATAGGCTCTAAAATCAACTCCTGTTTTACCACCAATACTACTATCAACCATAGCTAATAAAGTAGTTGGTATTTGTATGAAAGAGATGCCCCTTAGATAAGTAGCAGCCGCATATCCAGTTAAGTCTCCAACTACTCCTCCACCTAATGCGATTAACATATCTTTTCTATCAAATTTATGCTCAATTAATAGGTTGTATAAGGAATAAACTGTATCAAGATTCTTACTTTCTTCTCCAGCAGGAAAAACAAAGGTAAAAACCTCCTTTGCAGAATTTTTTATGATGTCAAGTATTGTACTTAAATAATAATTGCTAACATTAGTATCCGTGACAATACAGATCTTTTTATGTAGGCAATTAAGTCTTGTCAATTCATCCTTTATGCTAATGTAATCATTTTTAAGTTCAATATTGTATAAAGGTTTATTATCATAGTTTACTGTTATACGCTTCATACCTTATACTCCTGTCTAATCATTTATATCAAGGAATTCAAACCCATCTTCTTCCTCTGACTTAACTTCTTCCTCATCTAAATGATAATCTATTTTTTTTGCATTCGGGTCTTTTTTCATGTCCTTTTTATGTAATTCTTTATTATTTATTTCTTTATTTGATACTTCCTTTGCATAGGATTTATCTTTTCCTAACGTATCATGGTTCATATCAAGGTTAAATGCATCTAAATTAGCAAATTGAATGTGAAATGCATCACTTTCTAACAATTCTACTTGAGCAGCGGCTAAATGCTTAAATTGAGCCTTATAAGACTCATATTGTCTTATAAGCTGCATGGTTTGCTGTCTTAACTTATTATAATCATTTTTTGCATCAGCTAAAATTAATTGTGCATTTGCTCTTGCTTCTTCTTCGATAGCTCTAGCTGATGCCTTAGCAGCTTCTTTTGTATCATCTGCTGTTTGCTCCGCTAGGACTAAAGCTTTTTGTAGTGTTTTTTCAATAGTCTTATAATAATTAATGCCTTCATTTAGTACATTTATTTTATCATTTAATTCCATATTCTCTTTATACATTGTTTCATAATCGGATAGTAGTTCATTAATAAAATTATCGACATCTTTTTTATCATATCCAATTCCAGTACGAAAGTTTTTACTTTGTAATTCTATTGGTGTAATCATATAGTCCTCCTAGGTATATTTTAATAAGGTAACATAGTATCTACCTTTCTTTGTTTGATTTTCTAAGCCTTTATAAATAAACTTTCCATATCCTCTAACAGATACTGTCTCATTCTCTTTTAAATTGTAACTATTATGCTCGATTAACTTACCATCCACATAAACCTTTCCACCAGCAATTAAGGGTGTAATACTAGAACGTGAGGTATTAAAGGCAAGTGATATAATAGCATCTAATCGTTCAGAAGGAATGGTACCTCTTATTTCAATAAAATCAGGTTTTATATCCATATCTTTACCATCTACCACTTCAAGTCTTACAAAGGTATGCTTCACTTTATCTAAATTATCAATAATAAAATTACTGATTCCTGATAAGACGAAGACATAGCCCTCCTTTTCTCTTACTAAAATATCTCCGATTTTACTTCGATCAATTCCCAAATTTAATATAGCACCTAGAAAATCAGGATGTTTTAGATCATCACAAAATTTTTTGTTTAATGGTAATATTCGAATACAGGTGATGTAATCTGAAAAAGCTTTTACAGAATCATCTCCGTAAAAGCATAAGACTTTTCTTTCAGCATGGGAAAACCCGCCAAAAAATTCATAGTTTATATTAGGTAAGGAATGTCTCACTGAATGAAACAAATTGATTTCGGATAAGTTTAGAAAATCAGTATAAGTATTCAAATATTTATTATTAGCAGTTCTAGCTAAGTCTAAAAATCTCCTAGCTAGTAACTGCTCATCTTTATCTGTATTCATGTCAGCTCCTACTAAAATGTAAGTTTTAAAGTAATTCTTTAAAGAATTCTTGTAAAAATAATATTACGATAAATCCAATCATCGGTGATAAATCTGCTCTTGGTGTATTAAAAATTGAATGTCTTAATAAGTAACGAACTGGTTCAAGAATTGGATCTAAAACAAAGGTTAACATACTTTTAAAACGATTACTTAATGGAAACCAAGATGCAATAACATATATAAACAATATTATTTCTAACACAGTAAAAAAAATATATAGTGCTTCATATAGATAATTCATAATTAAAATTCCTTATTTAATGTAGGTACTTCAAATCCATCGCTTTGAATTAAATCTAAATAATCTCCAGAAATATCAACTGTATCTGGACATATTATAAATATGTAACTAGATATCTGATGTAATTTACCATTTAGAGCATATACAGAACCAGATATGAAATCCATAATTCTTTGCGCTAAATCTACATCAAACCCTTCTAAGTTAATAACTGCAGCTCTACCAGAAAGTAACATATCGCAGATATCTTGTGAATCTTCAAAGGTTACAGGTTTCATAATGCATACTTCAAACCCTTTTGGTGTGGTACGAATAGGAACAACTTTATTATTGGTGGTTCTTTCCATTCTTGTCACCCTTTCTTTTTTGCTTTCACTAACAGGATTAATTAAAACTGGATCTTCCTTAAATACTTGTTGACTTTGTTGCTTTACTGCTTTACGTTCTTGTCTTTCAATTCTTCTATTTTCTTTCTCTTCAGCATCAGATACATAATCATCATATTCGTCTTCTTCGGTTAACTTTAATGAATCTAAAATGTTTTTAAATAAGTTTGACATAATAAATCTCCCATCTATAATTCTCTTTATATAATCCATCTTAAAACATAAGGATAAATCAATATGTTATTATTTAAAGATAGGATACCCTTTGGTTACATGCTATAATCTCTGTGTCCAAAGATACCTGTACCAACACGAACCATGGTAGCACCTTCTTCGATTGCTACACTATAATCTCCAGTCATACCCATTGATAGTATGTCCATACAAACATTATCAATGTTTTTTGATTTGATGTCAATAAGTAATTGTCGCATTTT
Source organism: Bacillota bacterium (assembly GCA_023424235.1). Lineage (GTDB taxonomy): Bacteria > Bacillota > Clostridia > Lachnospirales > Lachnospiraceae > Anaerocolumna. The sequence goes on along the minus strand of JAFAEB010000441.1, from coordinate 4,839 downwards.
TCTAAAATGCTCCCTATTTTTTTCTTGTTCTTCAACAAAAGGTGCAATCGTCATAAGGCCTTTTACCCTAACATGAGGCAAATTAGATATTTCTTTAATTAGGTTAAGAGCCTCTTCTTCTTTAACCCCATATTTTGTGTCTTCATTCGCTATATTTACTTCCACAAGAATATTACAGATTACATCTTTTTTATTTGCTTCCTTATTTATCTCATGTGCTAACTTAATGGAATCAACAGAATGAATTAATTCAACCTTATCTACAATATATTTAACCTTATTGGTTTGTAGATGTCCAATTAAATGCCATTTAATATCCCTATTATTAAGTTCTTCATATTTAGATGTTAATTCTTGTACTTTGTTTTCACCAAAAGATTTAACTCCATATGAAAGTACTTCTTCTATCATAGTTATTGGTTTCGTCTTACTAACAGCAATAAGTGTAACCTCTGCTCTATCCCTACCAACTCTACCACATGCAGCTTTTATATTTTCTTCTACTTGTAATAAATTTTCTTTAATCAATGGTATATCTCCTTTTAATATATAATAGCTTGTTCAATTGCCGTTGAACCAACCAGAGCAATATGATCATAAACAGATAAGCCATAGCTTGTTCCTTCTGCTATAATACAATACTCTTCATTTTCATATAAAATTTCAATTCTTCTAAAAATTGCATACCCTTTATTCACATTAAAAACACCTTTTAAGGTATCTGTTAAGCTTATTCGAAAACGTTCTCCCGTATCTTCTTTCACTAACCAATTATTATTATTAAATAATCTACCATCTACATAACCATATTTCTCATCCGAATAAAAAATATCAGTTGGAACAAATTTATAGCCTATTTCGCCTTTTTCAAGATAGTCTTCCATAATGACACCTTTCGTGCCAGAATCTCCACCTACTGTAAAATAGTCTAGTGGTACCATATAGAAATCTTTATTAACAATCGAGGAAACTGGGATTTTTAAACCTTTTGCCATATTATGCTCTAACTCAACTTTTATATACCTTTGGTTGATAAACTGAATCATGTATTTATTTAAATTTAATACTGCATAATACTCTTCATTTAAAACTTTAAAAGATAATGGAACAGTAACTTCTAATTCAGATTCACCTAAAGTTGCTTTTATCTTATCCTTACCTTGTAGCTTCTCATATTGACTATTATCTAAATGTAATACAATATTCCAATTATCACTTTTTACAAGACGATAAACTGGACTATCTTTTTCAATAATATCCATGGTTCTAAGAGATACTTTATTATATGAATCAACATTAAAATGCTCTATTGTAATGCCATCAAGCTTTAACTCTTCTAGACCATCCATGGAATATGTAATTACACCACTGTGCTTCGCATTATCGATATTAAACGATGTTTTGCTTTTATCTTGTGCTGTACTTGTGTTTAAGTTAGCTAGCATATTATCATTACTAAGTTGAAGGATTAATCCATCTAACTCATATTTAAAATCATATACATTTGTAAAATTTGCACTATTATAATTTCTTTGGAACTCAGATACTTCCTTTTTAATTTCATTAATATCTGAATTACTTAAATTAAGACCATCTGCATCATTACTTAAATTGGAGGTAACTTTTTGGTCTGTTATGGAATATGTTGTCTGAGTTTTTCCTATTCTATCTCCATCTCTATGATAATAATTTACATAACCAGCAACATTTGTTTTAATAACTTCTTCTTCACGTAATATAAGACCGGTAAAGACATTATTATCTGAAGTATAACCTTCTTTCACTTCATATATGGATAAATGATCTTTTGTAAAAAATATATAGATATTTATTAGTACATAGATAAAAATGATTAAAAAGACTATTACAGCTACATTTATATCTTTTTTTCTTCGGTATTTAGTCACATTATTTCCCAACTTCATAAAACCCCCTTTTAAAGCTTGACAAGCTGTCTAGTAGTCTTTATCTATTATACTTTCAAATTATAAATATTAAAAGTACTATTTTTATATTTTTCGTTAATAATAATTAAGTATTTATACCTAGTTGTATAAAACACATGGTAAATTAGTAAGCTATCTCAAACAATTTATATTTTTTTAATGATTTACTAGGTAATCAATTTGTCGATAAGAATATTAGACATAAAATTGGTAACACTAATTAATGCAACGAAAAGGAGGTAATCAAGTGAAAACAGTAGATTATATAGCATTAGTATTCGTTATAGTTGGAGCTATCAACTGGGGATTAATTGGATTCTTTGGTTTTGATCTAATTAGAGTTTTATTCGGTGATATGACAGTCTTATCAAGAATCATATACTCAGTGGTAGGTATTTGCGGTCTTTATGGATTAAGTTATTTTGGAAGACTTCGCAATGAATAATTAACTCAGCAAAATGAGTCCAGGTTTCATATTTAGAAGATATAAATTCACTCTTCTATCCATGAATCTGGACTCAATTTCTTTATAATATATAAACATAATATTCTTAGTTATCAAATTGTTTTTTAATAAATTATTTTATCTATATAATAGATATACATACTATATAGTATACTTATACTTCCTTTACAACGATACGATTACATTGTTTCTAACGACTTCAGGCAAATCAGCTTCATTTAAAGATATACTTACAACAATTTTTACATTGAATAAATTAGATAAAGTCTCTAACTTTTCAAGAGTAACTGAAACATTGGAATCGTTGGTATTGGCAATCTTTAAAAAACTATCAAGGTAAATATACTCTAAATCATGATCGCTTGAAATAAGACCACATATAAAACCAATAAATTCACAGTAATTCTCAATACAATAATCTCTTACATTAATTAAACGTATTTTGTTACTTAGTTCATACATATGCTTGTTGCTTTTGTCAAGATAAACAATACTACCTTTGGCTTCCTTTACAGAAGCATTCGCTTTTTCAATAAGGATTTTAGTTTTGCCTTTTCCTTTTTCGCCTGCAATAATCTGTATCATTGTAATCTCCTCCTTAAAATGTGTATATAATTTTGGGTGATATGTATAAATAATTTATTAATATAAATTAATTATAGTATATTTTCACTCAAAAAACAACTACAAATAAATGATTTTCTTAAGGAATCATCTCTAATAAACGAGTCATTTGTGAGAACAAGCTATTACCATTTTCAGCTTGCATAATTACAGAAATATAACTATTATCGTTATTATCTTTACTATATAAAATCAAGCAATTACCTGCTTTACTAGTAGTACCTGTTTTGCCACCAAGTACAGTCACATCACTTGGAGCTGCTTCAGTACCTCTTAAATAACGGTTGGTTGTAAGAAATTCTTTTGTTACAGAACGATTTTTAGCATCTGTATAATGAATGGTATAACTTGTTTCGTTAATGATTGAAACAAATTTATCGAATTGAACCAACTCATTAAATATTAAATACAAGTCGTATGCAGTGGTATAATGATTATCATCATGAAGACCATGTGAATTGACAAAATTAGATTGAACAGCTCCAACTTTTCTAACCTCTTCGTTCATCATCTTAGAAAAATTATCTTCTGTTCCACCTACATGTTCTGCAATTGCAATTCCTGCATCATTACCAGAGTAAATTAAAAATGCATGTAAAAGATCGTCAAGTGTTAACTTATCTCCTTCTTTTAGACCTAAAAGTTTAGCTCCACTTTCCGTTATACTTGCTGCATTCTTACTAACAGTTACGGTATCTGTTAAGTCTCCATGTTTTAATACTACTAAAGCTGTAACAATCTTAGTTAAACTAGCAGGATATAATCTATCATATATATTATTAGAAAATATTACTTCATTATTCTTATTATTCACAATAAGTGACGAAGTTGCCGAAATTTTTGAATCCACCATATGATTCAAATTATCTGGAATTATTGTCAAATCCTCAGCAAAAAAATCAGCAACATCGTTTGTTGTACTTCTACCTATTAATGAAGCAGAAGATACATTTGTACTAGAATAACATAATAACACATTAGGGGAATTCGAACACCCAGTTAATAAAGAAAATGATACTATTAAATAAATTAGCTTCTTTTTCATGTTTGTGTTCTCCTAATTAATTAGCTATCTATATTTATAGCTTATTTTTTAAATATTTCTCTCCAATCTAAATCACCACGATCTAGAGCTTTTATTAATAACTCAGCAGTTGCTAAATTTGTAGCAAGTGGTATATTATGTGTATCACATAAACGAACAACTGTATTAACATCTGGCTCATGAGATTTAGGTGCTAATGGGTCTCGTAAAAAAATAACTAAGTCAATTTGATTGTGTTCAATTTGCGCTCCCATTTGTTGTTCACCGCCTAAATGTCCTGCTAAATATTTGTGGATATTTAAATTGGTTACTTCTTCTATTAATCTTCCTGTAGTACCTGTTGCATAGAGTTCATGTTTATTTAAGATACCACGGTATGCAATACAAAAATTCTGTATTAATTTCTTTTTAGAATCATGTGCTATCATTCCTATATTCATGTGGTTTGACCCCCTTTTCTTTTCTTTGTAAAACGTATTACACTTATTTATTTTTTAGATCTTTAATCGGAATATTTGCAAATAATGCTGGAACAACTCCATTATTACCTTCCGATTCGGTTTGAGTTATTTTAATGTCTAACCCCTCCTGATCGATTTCAACATATCTTGATATTACTGCAATTATATCATTTTTTATCTGTTCCATTATTTCGGGAGAACAGCCGGCACGGTCAGATACTAATACTAGTTTAAGTCTATCCTTAGCCACATTGCTGGATGTTTTTTTCTTAAATAAATCCGCTAGACCCATCATAC
>JAFAEB010000425.1 GCA_023424235.1 Bacillota bacterium | reverse complement strand
AGTAATGTGCTTGCAGCTAAGAAATTTAATGTACCTGCACTAGGTACTCATGCCCATAGCTGGATTATGAGTTTTGAAGACGAATTAACAGCATTTCGTAAATATGCAGAGCTATATCCAGAGAATGCTACCCTTTTGGTTGACACCTACGATACCCTACGTTCGGGTGTCCCAAATGCAATCACAGTATTTAAAGAATTAAGAGAAGCAGGAAAATTACCAAAACGCTATGGGATTCGCTTAGATAGTGGTGATTTAGCATACCTTTCTAAGAAAGCGAGAAAGCAATTAAATGCAGCAGGCTTTCTTGATGCTTCTATCGTTGCTTCTAGTGATTTAGATGAGTATTTAATTGATTCTTTAAAGACCCAAGGAGCTGTTATTGATACTTGGGGAGTAGGGACTAATCTAATTACATCAAAGGATTGTCCAGCATTTGGTGGTGTGTATAAGTTAGCAGCAATTATGAGCGATGGCAAGTTTATTCCTAAGATTAAATTATCTGAAAATCCTGCTAAGGTAACGAATCCTGGTAACAAGACAGTTTATCGAGTTTATGAAAAGGAATCAGGAAAAATTAAAGCTGATTTAATTGCAATGGCAGATGAAAAATTTAATGAGGAACACCCTCTTAAATTATTTGATCCACTTGCAACATGGAAGAAGACATATTTAAAAGCAAATAGCTATACCCTAAAAGAAATTTTAAAACCTATTTTTATTCAAGGTGAATGTGTCTATACTTCCCCTGCTGTAATGGAGATACGTGATTATTGTGCAAAAGAATTGGATACCTTATGGGATGAAACGAGACGTTTAATAAATCCACACAATGTATATGTGGATTTATCCGATGAGTTATACCAAGTTAAAAATAGGCTATTAGATAGTATTAATGGAAATAATAATAATAATTAAATAGTAAATAATGAGTAATTTTGAACATTAAGTGAAAGCTTATTATTAGGAGAAACTTCTCTTTTGGCAATAAGAAGAAAAAGAGAAGTCCTCTTAAAAATGGGAAAGGCCAAGGTTGTCATGTCAAGAATTAAAAGAAAGTACATAAAAGTAATAGCAATTGTAGCTACTGCAGTTGGTATATTCGCTGTTATTTCTTATGTATCCATAACCTCTCGAACAAAAGCAAGTGAAACAAAACCTGCATTTGAATGGTATTATGATGATACATATAAGGACAATGAGTTAGAATATGATAATACAAAAGATGAGAATGGTCTACCCTCAAATAGTGGGAGTACGGTAGTAGATATGAATGATAGAGAAGAGGAAATTGATTTTACTAATGTTACATTAGATACAAATCCAGAAAGTATTACGGTATTAGTAAACAAAGAATTACCACTTCCAGAAGATTATGTACCAAGTGATTTAACGGTACCTAATGTATTATTTAACTTTCCATATTTTGATGAGAAAAAGCAAATGAGAAAAGAAGCAGCTATCGCTTTAGAGGATTTATTTCAAGCTGCCTCGAATGAAGGATTAGAACTATATGCTATATCAGGATATCGTTCTTATAAAAGACAATACGAAATCTTTACTAATAATGTGAAGATAAAGGGTTTAGATCATACAAGCAAGTATTCCGCTATACCAGGATATAGTGAACATCAAACAGGTTTATCTATGGATGTTTCAACGAAATCAATGAGATATCGTCTAGAAGCGCCATTTGCTGAGACAGGCGAAGGAATATGGCTAAGTGAGAATGCGCACCGATTTGGATATATTATTCGATTTCCTGAAGGAAAATCAGAAATCACCGGTTATTCTTATGAACCATGGCACATCCGCTATGTAGGTGTTAACCTAGCTACATATTTATATGAGAATGCTCTTACCTTAGAAGAATTCTATAAATTTACACCAAGTATGGATTATAAAGATGTTATAAGTTATGATAACTTAATTGATTATGGTATTGATCTAGATGATGTTATTCCAACAAAAGCACCGACTATAACACCTACCCCTATTGAAGAAGAGCTAGAAGGCGATGATTTAGAGGGTGATGGTTTAGAAGATGAAGAACTAGAGGATGATGGCTTAGAAGGCGATGATTCAAAAGAGGATTCCAAGGACAAGGGTAAAGGGGATAAGGATAAAAATAAAGACAAAGATAAAGGCAAGGATAAAGATAAGGACAAAGATAAGGGAGAGGCAATCACTACGACGCCGACACCTAGCCTTACTCCAGAGGTAACGAAGGAGCCTACGATCACACCAACCCCAACGGACTCGAATGAAAAGGAAGAGGAAATTACTCCTAGCATTACACCAACAATAGAGCCAACTATGCCAGAGGTAACAATTACACCAGATATTACACCAACACCATAAAAAGTTTAAATTACATTTTGAATAATGTATTGACAATTAGTTGGTTCTATACTACTATAAATACAAATATGAATTAAAAACTATGATGGAGACAGTAGTTATTTAGTAAAAGTCAAAGCGAGTCAGAGAGAGTGAGAGTCTGATACGAGTAGCGAATAATGAATATCACTCCTAAGTTGTAGGCTGAACATGTGATTAACAATAGTAAGCTGAGCCGGAATCCACCGTTATATGGAAGCATATACATGAAATTAATTTTCTTGTGAATACTAGGAATAGTTCATAAGTAATTTTAGTTCGTAAGTATGTAAATAGGTGGTACAATGAAGCGCTACGCTCTCATCCTGTTTATGGATGGGAGCTTTTTTAAATTGAAGGAGGTAAACTATGTACGATAAGGTTTCTACGAATCTTAATTTTGTGGACAGAGAAAAAGAAATTATAACATACTGGAAAAATAATAAGATCTTTGAAAAGACAATAGAAGAAAGAAAGAATGGTAAAACATATACTTTCTATGATGGTCCACCTACAGCGAATGGTAAACCACATATAGGTCATGTGTTAACTAGAGTTATAAAGGATATTATTCCAAGATATCGTACAATGAAAGGCTACAATGTTCTTCGTAAAGCTGGTTGGGATACTCATGGTCTTCCAGTTGAGCTTGAGGTTGAGAAGAAATTAGGTCTTGATGGAAAGGATCAAATTGAGAAATACGGTTTAGAACCATTCCTTCATGAGTGTAAGGAAAGTGTATGGAAATACAAAGGCATGTGGGAGGACTTCTCTAACACCGTTGGGTATTGGGTGGATATGGAGGACCCATATGTAACTTATGATAATAATTTCATTGAATCTGAATGGTGGGCATTAAAGCAAATCTTTGATAAAGGCCTATTATACAAAGGTTTTAAAATTGTACCTTACTGTCCAAGATGTGGAACTCCACTTGCAAGTCATGAAGTTGCACAAGGCTATAAGGATGTAAAAGAAAAATCTGCGATTGCTAAGTTTAAAGTAAAAGGGACAGATAATGAGTACATCTTGGCATGGACTACAACTCCTTGGACCCTACCTT
>JAFAEB010000369.1 GCA_023424235.1 Bacillota bacterium | reverse complement strand
CCATCTCTATCTTTTTTACTATATAAAAAAAATTCACTCTGCCTAATAATTCCTTTTTTTCCACCTAACTTATGTAGATAATCATAAATTGTAACAATTTGCTCTGTCGTATATGGTGCTCTTGATTGTTGCCCATCACGAAAGGTGGTATCTGTTATCCAAATATCATCTGGAAAATTATGAGGCACGATTCTATCATTAAAGGCTATTTTGGGTATATCATCGTAAGGAAACAAGTTTCTAAATACATTGGGTTGTTCCACATCAACTAAGGGGTATAAATATTCCTCAAGTTGCAGTAAATTATTGTGTGGATTCATAAAAACTTTTCGATTTTCCATATCTAACTCTCCTTACATATTTGAATATTTATAAATAATATTCACTTCCTAATAAATATTTATTAGAATGTAAATTTTATGTCTTATTGTATACAAATATACTTTTCTTGTCAAGTGATTTTATAAACTAAACTTATGCAACGTTATCATTTTAATGTATAAAAGTTAAAAAGTAAATGTATGTTAATGGAAAAGCTTATGGTTTTCCTCTTTATTTCTTATTAAAACTATTATATAATTAAACAATAATATATTTACTATCTAGATTTACTGCATAATAAGCAAAGAAATGAGGTATAACATGTCTAAAAAACGTATTGTAGTGGCAATTGGTCGAATTGGTTTCGGTGATAGTTTTCCAGAGCAAAAAATAAATATTAAAAAAGCAGCAAAAGCCATTGCTGATTTAGTTGAAGAGGATTATCAAGTACTAATAACTCATAGTAATGGACCTCAAATTGGAATGCTTCATAGCTCTTTAACTGAATATAGTAAAGCGCACAAAGAACATACTGTAGCTCCACTTTCTGTTTGTAGTGCTCTTAGCCAAGGTTATATGGGGTATGATTTGCAAAACATGATTCGTACAGAACTATTAAACAGAGGTATCTTTAGAACGGTAGTGACACTAATTACCCAAGTAAAAGTGGATCCTTTTGATAAAGCATTTCGCTCTCCTACTAAGACTATAGGGCGCTATATGACTGAAGAAGAAGCATTACTTGAAAAAGAAAAAGGAAATCACGTTATCTTTAAAGAAGGTAAAGGCTATCGTAGAGTAATTGCATCTCCTAAACCCTTAGAAGTATATGAAATAGATGCGATTAAGACTCTTCTTGATGGAAATCAAGTAGTTATTGCAGGTGGTGGGGGCGGAATCCCGGTTCTAGAACAAGGAAGTGTCTTAAAAGGTGCAAGTGCAGTTATTGAGAAAGATTATACCAGTGAATTATTAGCCCACAATGTTGGTGCAGATACCTTACTTTTCCTAACTGATACCAAGAAAGTACTACTGCAATTTGGAACAGACAATGAAGAAGCAATTAATAACATAAATCTTTCTTTGGCAAAACAATATGTAAGTGAAGGGCAATTTGAAGAAGGCTCTATGTTACCTAAAATAAATGCTTCTATTGATTTTTTATCAAAGAATCCAAATGGACATGCGATTATATCTCATATCGAGGATGCCTTGTCTGCAGTAAACGGTAAAACAGGTTCTCATATAACAATAGAATAAAGAACAAAGAGTTATGAAAAAATAGGGATATGTGAATAATCACATATCCCTTCTATTTAAACATAGTAATACTTATACTAAATATTGTCCTAAATCTTCTTGAAAATTCTTTATCATAGTATCAAATACTTTTATTTGGCTTGTTAGCTCATGTATTTGCTCCACATATACAGAAACGTTAGAACTTGCTTCCTCAGTAGATGCTGAATTTTCCTCAGCAATTGCAGCCAAGCTTTGAATTCCATCAAATAAATTTGATATATTATCTGCTTCAACTTTTAAATCCTCGGAATTATGTATCATCAATTCAGAAACTACTTTTAGACGTTTATTCATTTGGCTCGATGAATTTACTGCTTTACTAAGTTTCGTATTCTCTTCTTCAAGAACCACATATTGAACATCAATGTCTTCAACAACATGATTAATACTAGATACAAATCCAGTCAGACTGTCATTAATTTGACTTACTGCGTGATTTGTTTCTTCTGATAATTTACGAACTTCATCTGCTACTACTGTAAAGCCTCTACCTGCTTCGCCTGCTCTTGCAGCTTCAATGGAGGCATTAAGCGCTAATAGATTAATTTGTTTTGCGATAGAAGCTACAATTTGTACAATTTGTGTTATATTATCAGCATTACTTTTAAGTTCATTACTACGATTAATAATATCACTGAATTCTTGTAGTATGTTACTTATCTTCTTAGCGGTTTGTTCTACATTGTTAAAACTATCTTCAATTCCTACTACAGCCTCTTCAATTTGAGTTTTGTTATTCTGATTATCGTTCGAAACATTATTAACATTATGGATACTAGTATCTAATACCGTAATCGCTTTTTCTGTATCTTCTGCTTGTGTAATAGCAGCTTCTGCAACTTGTTCTAATACATTTGTTATATCATTCGAAGTTCCTTGCATCGTTCCAGCTATATTAGATACCGAACGATTAAATGTATAAAGTTCATCCACGATTGCATTAAATCCGATAAAGTCCTTTTGAACATTACGTTTTACTTCGTTAATTTGGCTCATCATTGCCTCATATTCATCATTGGATTTAAGTACAACTGATTCTATGAAATTTCTTTCTGAAAGTTTATTTAATTCTTTTAAAATTAATTTCTGAGGACGATTCACTAATGAGCTAGAAATTAAAGATACGACGAAGGTTGCAACACCAAATAAAGCGATGTTTAGTATATCCATAGAAAGAAAAGCACTTAATACGATAAGTAATAAGGAGTTAAATAATGCTGCCTTAACTGCCACTTTTTTAATGAAGCCAAAGGATAGGAATTGGTTGATTCGGTACTTTTTCGTGTATTGTATATCTTTTTCAAAGGTTAGCTCAAAATGAACTTCATTTTCCTTGCTCTCAATTTCTTTTACTTTAATTTCTTCATTAAAGTAATTGGACACTCCACTAACTAGTCCAATTAAATAATGTTCCATTCCTCGTTTTGAACGGTATACAAATCGAATTGAATTAGATGAGATGGGCGTAACATCAAGCCCCGGAGGAACAGCACCCTTAAACCGTTTCATTACTATAACATGAACATCATTCATTGATTTTAAGAATTGATACGCAGATTCATGACGGAAAAATCCAGGATACGCACTGCTAAAGGTCTTTATATTTTCTTGACCCATAGTAAACCAAATTTGTTTATGATCCTTTCCAACTTTTTTCCCTACATAATCAACAATACCTAAAGCGATAGAATCTTTTACATCTTCAAATGGTGTAAAAATATGATCTGTTGTGAGTCCATTGGCTTTTAGTGCTTCGTTTACAACTTCATTACCAAAAAGCTTCTTACAGGATTCTACCCAGGTTGATACGACTGTACCTTTCATTTTGTTTCTCCTTTGTTTGTTTATATGATCACTTTAGTTCTTATGTACTAATTGTAATATAGCTCATTATAGATCAAATATCTGTTTTACACAAGTAAAGGAATAAAAAATCCCCTTTGGGTAGTTTGGGGTAATTTACCTTGTCTACCTAAAGGGGATCCTATCAATATTTTAAGAGTTAATTAAGACTGTATTAGTCATATACTTAGATAGCTCTTGCCACCATAGCAGCTTCTGCAGTAGCATTTAATGCTCTTCTTGCACGCACGGCATCTCCTATTACATGGTACTTAATATTATTCGATTCACAATAGAATTTGATACTATCAAAATTACGAGACTTCGCTCCGATTGCTACTACTACGTAATCACATGGTATTTCTTCTAATATACCTTCATGTTCAATAATTACATTTTTCTCTGTTATCTCCACGCATTTTGAATTGGTACGTGTCTTTACTCCACCAAAATGTAAATTTTCCATCACACTAATTTTTCTAAGGTCTCCAAGGTCTTTTGCGACTACATCTAGCATTTCAACTACAGTAATCGTATCTGCCATATTATCTACATATTCAGCAACTTCTAATCCAACAAGACCACCACCAATAATAACTACATTGCCACTAACTTTTACTTTACCGTCTAAAACATCATGTGAGTTCGTAACATGTGCTAGTTCACCACCTAAAATATTAAGTTTCATAGGAGCTGCACCAATAGCTATTATTAGATCACTTGGTTTTTCTTTTTCAATTAAGTCAGCTGTAATTGGAGTAGATAGTCTTATTTCAACACCTTCTCTTAATGCTTGTTCACCCATCCATAAAGCTGCTTCTCTCATTTCTTCTTTACGAGGTGCTGCACCAGCTAATGCAAATTGTCCTCCTATCGAATCTGCCATTTCACATACGATAGGATTATGACCTCTACGTTTAAGTGTTATTGCAGCCTCTAATCCCGCAACACCACCGCCAGCTATTAATACCTTCTTGGGATTATCGGTTTTTATTAATTGATATTCTCTTTCTCTACCAAGGCTTGGATTTCGCATACAAGTAATATATGGTACATCTGCTGATACGAATCCGTCATAGCACCCTTGATTACATCCTACACATCGAACAATACTCTCTTCTTTTCCAGCAATTGCCTTATTGCAAAACTCAGCATCAGCTAATTGCCCTCTACCAATTACTACCATATCCGCCTTTTCATCTCTTATAATTTCATCTGCTTGGGATGGAGTATTAATTCTACCAACAGCTATTGTAATCATACCTGTCTCTTTACGTATTCTAGCCGCATTTTCAACATTAAATCCTCGTGGTAAGTCAATTGGTGGTACTTCATATTTAATTGCGCCTGAGGAAAAGTTTCCTCTCGATACGTCTAATACGTCAACTCCTGCTGCCTTACATAATTTACAATATTCAATTACCTCTTCAATTGTTAGCCCACCTTCAAGATAATCATCATGAGCATCCAATCTCATAAACAATGGCATGTCGCTTGGTATATTGTTACGTATCTCTCTAATGCATTCTAAGGAATATCTTGCTCGATTCTCTAATGTTCCACCATATTCATCTGTTCTATGATTAAAATATGGGCTTAAAAAAGTATGTGGTACATAATTATGACCTGCATGAAATTCTAAGGTGTCAAAACCTGCCTCTACCGCACGTCTTGCTGCATCTCCATAAGCTTTTACTGTTTCATTAATAATTTCAACACTAACACCAGGAAGCACATAATCCGTACCTCTTACTGGTGTATCACTAGGTACAATAATCATTGCTTCTTTGTCACTTGCTACGGCTAAACCACCAAGCCATAGTTGAACACCAGCTTTACCACCAGCTGCATGAATTGCACTCGCTAATTTTTTTAGACCTGGTATGTACTTATCTTCACCAATACCCATAAAGTACTTTGGTGACGCTTTATGATATACACTACATACTTCAGTAAAATTAAGTCCACAACCTCCTATTGCTCTAGCAACATGATAATCAATAACTTGGTCAGTTACAAATTTATCTTCGCCAACCATTTTTGTTCCCATAGCAGGAAACACAACTCTGTTCTTAAGTTCTAAACCTCTAATTTTAATAGGTTGAAATAAATGATTAAAAGCCATTGGATACTCACCTTTCATTAATTAAATTTTTAACAAACTTTATGTTTCTATTATACAATAAGAACAAAATTAAATCAATATGTTTTAAACAAATTGTTTTAATTTTGCTCCTCTTAATACAAAACATTTAAATAAATGTTGTTATTGATAGTTATAAATCATTAATATAAGGAATCACTTAAAATGCTCCTTTTTTTTAGTGTTTATATATAATTAACTATGTTAAATTATTTTCAATTCAATCTCATTACTTTTATAAGTAAAAACAAAAAAAGTAAGTATAAAAGTTAAAGATAATTCTCAACCTTTATACCTACTCTTCTTATATTCACGCGCTTTTATTTTAAAGTGTTAATAATGTGTTTAATATAGTCAATACGAAGGTCTTTATCATTAATAAGGGCTTCCATGATATCACGGTTATCCATTTTTTCTACCGGATATAAAATTGCTGAGATAAAGATAAGATACTTGTACTCTATTTTTGATTGGTCTTTAATAATCTCACTAAGAGTTAGTTCCATTTTTCGATGCAATTCCTTTGTTTCCTCAACTATCTTTCTAGAGATCTCATCTTCATCTTTTAACTTCTCTGCTTCTTTAAACATTACGGATAAACCGGAATAACGTATTGTATGCTCCATAATCTCGTTTGCAAATAATAGGAGTCTTTCTTCAACTTCTATATCTTTTTCATCTAATATGGAATAAATACGAGTAGTATTTTCAATAAAGAATTCTTTTGTATGCTTAAGCATCTCTTCCTTAGTACCAAAATAATAATTAACAGCACTTACATTTACATTTGCTTCCTTAGCAATCGTACGAATTGGTACATTCAAAGTCCCACTATTACCTATTAAGTACAGTGCTTTATCTAATATTCTCTCTTCTATACTCTTAAGTTCTCTCATTGCCCTCTCCTTGGAATACTTCTTAATAAACAATTATAACACTAAATAATAGGTTTACAACCATAATTTAATAAGCAGTTCCCAAACAATCACAAAAATAAAAGGTATCATACCATAATTAAATAGCATACTATATCTATTATAGAAAGTAGGTGTTAATATTGTGTGGCATTGCAGGATTTTGCAATTTTAAACAGAATTATACCAATGAGAATCATAAATGGTATCAAGTACTTAATAATATGAAGGTTCGTCTAAATCACAGAGGACCTGATGAAAATGGTATCTTTTTAACCGATCACCTTGGCTTTTCACATGTAAGGCTATCCATTATCGATCTTGTAAGTGGTAGCCAACCAATGAGTAGAAAAATAGGCGATAAAAATTATGTTATCATTTATAATGGAGAGTTGTACAATACAAAAGAACTTCGTGATGAATTAAAGTTAAAAGACTGGCGTTTTAAAACAACAAGTGATACAGAAGTTATTCTTGTAGGTTATATCGAGTATGGTCCTGATTTTATAAAACGACTTAATGGAATTTTTTCAATTGCTATTTGGGATTCCCAACAGGAATCTCTTATCTTAATTAGAGACCGACTTGGTATAAAACCACTCTTTTATACCCTAAAAGAGGAAACTCTAATTTTTGGTTCAGAGCTTAAGGTCTTATTAGAATTTCCTGGTGTAAAGGCAATTGCAGATAAGAAGAGTTTAGGTGAAGTACTTGGGCTTGGCCCAGCAAAAACATATGGAAGTGGTGTCCTAAAAAATTTTTATGAAGTGTTACCGGGGCATTATATTATTTATAATAAAGATGGTTTAAAAGAATATGAGTATTGGAGGTTAGAGAGTAAACCTCACACCGATTCTTATGAAGAAACCATAGAAAAAACCACCTATCTCGTAACTGATTCTATAAAGAGACAGATGGTTTCTGATATTCCTATCTGTACTTTTTTATCTGGCGGTATTGATAGTAGTATTGTAACTGCTGTTTGTGCCAATGAACTAAAGAAGAAAGGAGAAAAACTGAATACCTTTTCATTTGATTTTGAAGGAAATGACGAGTTTTTTAAAGCAAACAATTTTCAACCTTCTAGAGATAGGCCATATGTAGAAAAGATGGTTTCTTTTTTGGATACGAATCATACCTACTTAGAATGCAACAATTCGGATCTTGCAAATCATTTAAATGATGTAGTAAATGCTAGAGATTTACCAGGAATGGCAGATGTAGAGTCATCCTTATTATATTTTTGTAAGGAAGTAAAAAAATATAACAAAGTTACCTTAACTGGAGAATGCGCAGATGAAATATTTGGTGGGTAT
Source organism: Bacillota bacterium (assembly GCA_023424235.1). Lineage (GTDB taxonomy): Bacteria > Bacillota > Clostridia > Lachnospirales > Lachnospiraceae > Anaerocolumna. Next base: position 532 of record JAFAEB010000369.1, on the reverse strand, counting down.
CCATGGTTTCACAGTAAGGAGGCTTTTGAACTTGAAACATTTCCTTGGTCAAGAAATATGGAACCTAGAAAATTATTGTTAAAAGATGAGTTATTAGAAACAATTGACCTCGACACTTACGTAAAAGCAGCTTATGAAAAATCCAAACAAGAAACACCTTATCTAGAAGGTGAAGATGCTCTAAATCGAAGAAGAAGGGAAATAGCATATTTAAATATTAAATGGTTTATGGCAACTTTACTCGATCGTATGGACAGAACTAGTATGTATTCAGGATTAGAGGCAAGGGTACCATTTGCAGATCACAGATTACTTGAATATGTATGGAATGTACCATGGGATATAAAATACAAAGATAATGTAGTAAAGCACCTTCTTAGAGAATCAGCAAAGGGTATCGTTCCAGAAGAAGTTCTTTATCGTAGAAAGAGTCCTTACCCTAAAACTTATAATCCTCATTACGAAGCTATGTTAAAAGAACGCTTACTTACTGTCGTAAATGAACCACAATCACCTATTAATAGTCTTATTG
>JAFAEB010000333.1 GCA_023424235.1 Bacillota bacterium | reverse complement strand
AACTTTGTTATTCACCTACGTGAATAATTCAGGTTAATATAATTTCATTTACTTTATGTATTAAAAGAGAAAAACTTTCCTATCCCTGGTAAGACTCTAATAACCACTCTGGATGCTCAAAACATTTTTTGATGGTACGAAATGCACAGGAATATGTATATCCATCACATATTCTGGAATCTAATACGAATTTAACAGGTAATATTCTCTTCGTTTTGACTTCACCTTTGGAATTAACATAATTAACATGTTCCTTCTTACCGATGGATAAGAATCCCGAGGTAGTACCAAATTCATATAAATGATGATAAATTACTGGTAGCCCTATAGAACCTACATTTGTAACGAAAAAACCACTGTGAAAGGGTTGCAAATTAACTAAGAATTTTGGTAACTTACCATGCCTATCTAAAAACATTAAAAATCCTATCGCAGTACGTAATAAAGAAGGAGGTATTCGATATAAAATCGATGTTAATTTATCAAAATCATTACTATTATCTTGTGTATTAAGAATCGCTTCATCTGATACTACTTTTATTTTATTAACGATTTGCTCTAAGGTATCTGTTTTTTCAAACGTTGGAAATATGGTAGTTTCTTTTCCAGCCATATGAAGCTCTTTTTTAATAACCATAGAGATACGAACCTGTTCTCTTTGATAGATTCTGCTTCCCGCTATAAAACGGTTAATTTCTGGGGTAATGCTAGCTGCTCTAACAAGTGCTGCAAAGACAAAGTGATACAGTGTTAAGTCTTTCATACCGTCTCTTCTCTTCTCCCTAATAAATTTCTCAACTTTATCAAGTTCAAGACGTAAATCTATCTTAACTTCACTATCTGTCTTTCTAGGCATAATATAAGGCATCATAAAGACTACTGGATCAAGTTTTGTTACCAAATATCCGTCATAACATTTTTTTGGTTTATTAAATAGTCCCATTTATTAGCTCCCTTCATTCATTATTACCTATTATACTTAATAGATTGAATGATGATTCTTTAGATTTAATTTATAAATTTTATAAATTATTAATAATCCTATTATATCAAAGAATTCAATTTTAGTCTACGAAAAGAGCTAGTAAAACAAAGCTTTTATTGATAAAATCTATACATAATAGGCGATTTTCCACCCTTTTATTATGATATCAAAAACACCTATCCATACGAATTGTGATAATCTTCTACTCTTTTAATAAAATATCTACACAGATTGGATAATGATCCGATAAATAGACTCCATTAACGCAATCATCCCATACCTTAACTTCTTGACATGAAAAGGCATTTTCTGCAAATATATAATCAATTTTATCTATGTTTACTTGTTTTCCAAAATCATGAAAACTTCCCTGTACATCCTTTGTAATATCAACCAAATAATTGTATTTATTGATAGTATGAAGCAGCTTAGAATTCGGAGTATCGTTAAAATCTCCTGTTAATATGATAGGGGATAATGGCATTAGATTAGACTCTTCTTTTAATTTATTAAGGATAACTAAGAGGCCTTGTTCTCTTGCTTGGCTACTGATATGGTCTAAATGTGTATTATATACTCGAAATGTTTGATTCTTAACCAGATCTCGAAATAAGCCTACCGTACACATTCTAGGGCAATCACTTTGTTCATAAAACCTGCTACCAGGGATATTAGGTGTAGGTGAAAGCCAAAAAAACTTAAGTTCTAATAATTCATATTTAGACTTATTATAGGCTATTGTCATTTGTTCACCACTTAGATCAGCCTCCCTGCCACACCCAACTACTGTATAATCATTAAGATTGTCTCTTAACCATATAGCTACATGTGGAAGCACTTCTTGAAAGCAAAGGATATCTGCTTGTTCTTTCTTCAATTTATCAAGGATTAAGGGTTTTCGGTATATAAAATTATTTTCCCCATCCTGCCCATAATCACATCTAATATTAAAGGTAACTAGTTTCATACACTCCTCCTAAGGTTTTACTTGCTAATAGCTAAGATACATTTCTCTTAGACCTCGCCCTCTAAGTCTTCATTCAAAAAGCCACCACAACTCTCCCTAAAGGTATAACTAGCCAGTAGCATTCGACTCATTGGCATTTTTATATCATTATCAATTACAAGAATTAATAGATTTAATGCATTTTCAGCTGTAGTCTCAATCGGTATATGTACCGAACTAATCGTTGGATCAAAATAAGGAAAAGCATCCCCATGTCCATAGGTGAGTATCTCTATATCTTTTGGAATTGATAATCCTGTATCTTTACATGCTTGAACTGTACCTAATACTTGGCCTGGTGACATTACAAATAGGGCTGTAGGTATTTCCTTACATTCTAAAAGTTTTTTGGTTGCTTCATATCCAGCAACAAAATCCCTACCATTGGCTTCTCGAATCCATTCTTGTCTTATCTCTAATTCATATTTATTGCATGCTTCCATAAATCCTAATTGTCTTAAGGAAGAACTGCGACCTTTTCGCTTCATCGTTATTAAACCTACTTCTTTATGGTTTCTTGTATGAAACAGACGCCCACTGCTAAACCCAACCTCATAATCATTGACATAGACACAATGATATCCTTGTTCATTACGATTCATAAGAATAATTGGTAAATCAAAAGAATTGTCATTTAAAAAATTTATGTCTGAATCAGACGCTCCACTTACGATAATTCCACTGAATCGATTTGAGGACATTAAATCCTTACACTTACTAAGACTATCATAATCAAATAATTGAACAAAAAAATCGACCTTGTAATTATTCTCATTTACCGTTCTATGAAGTCCCTTAAAAAAAAGCCCCATTGTATCATCAGCAAAATCTATACTCCAAAATACAGCAATAACTTTCGTTGTATCTTCTTCTCTAGAATATCTTAATCTACGTGCATAAATATTAGGTTGATAATTCATCTCTTTAGCAGCTTCTTTTACTCTTTGCTGAGTAGCCTTAGAAA
>JAFAEB010000294.1 GCA_023424235.1 Bacillota bacterium | reverse complement strand
ATAGGATTGGGTCATCATATACCACCTTTCATTTTTAATTCTATAACAGCATAATTAGAAAACTTTATCATTCTAGTAATCGTATCCAATATCACATAATTAAAGTTAATTTATTGCAACACAACATGCCATACAATTAATTACTCCAATCAATATAAGAATCAAACTATAAGATAGAGAATCCCACCAACCACACCAGAACCAAGCATAATATAGATAGGATTTGGTTTCCATTTACGTAGTATTATAATGGAAACCGTAAATAAGATAAGAGAAATAAGATTAATAGAGCTTGGGTTCAATGATACCCCATCTTCTCCCCATAATGCTAAAATAAGTATAGAAAATCCTGCAGAAGCAATAAGTGCAACAATTGCTGGACGAAGGCCAGCTAGTACTCCTTGCATTAAACTAAGTTCCTTGTAACGAAAATAAATCCATGCTAAGATAGAAACAATAATACATGAAGGTAGAATACAACCAAGGGTGGCTACGATTGCACCTGTTACACCAGCAATGCGAATGCCGACAAACGTTGCTGAATTAATAGCTATGGGACCAGGTGTCATTTCTGCTATTGTAATTAAGTCAGTAAATTCAGTTAAAGTTAGCCAATTATTAAGTTCCACAACTTGATTTTTTATAAGAGGAATAGCAGCCATTCCGCCACCAATACTAAACAAACCGATCTGGAAAAAGCTCCAAAATATCTTTAATAAAATCATACTTTCTCACCGCCTTTTTTCTTAGCATATATCCATACTTTAATAGCACCTATACTACCACATATTAAAATTATAAACATTACGTTTATATTCAGAAAATAGGTAGCATAAAATGCTCCTAGCATAACTAAAATAGAAACAATATCCTTATCCTTAACTACATTGCCACCTAGATTTAAAACAACATCAGCAATAACTGCAGAAACGCCAGCTTGCATCCCTTTTAATACTGCATTTACCACAACATTATCTCGAAATGCAGTATAGAAAAATGAAATGATTGAAATGATTAAAAAAGGGGGTAACACAGTCCCAAGAATTGTTACGAGAGCACCTAGAAATCCTGCTATACGATAACCGACCAATATTGATGCATTTATAGCAACTGCTCCTGGTGAAGATTGAGCGATAGCCACTAAATTTAACATCTCTTCTTCATCAATCCATTTTAAATCATCTACAAATTTCTTTTGCATTAAAGAAACGATTACATACCCACCACCAAATGTAAATGCGCTTAAATAAAAGGCAGAGAGGAAGAGCTTTTTATAGTTTTGATTTTTATTGTTTTGCTTTTTATTGTTTTGCTTTATATTATTCAATAGTAAACTCCTTCATTGTGTATAAGAATATTAACTTAATTTCGATAGATACATAGTAATCTCTTCCTTCTATTATAGTTTGTTTGATATGATTCATTCATATACCACCTAGTCATTACTTTTTAGTCAATAAAGTCTTATAGGTTTTATCAATGAAAAATGCTCCTAAAGGTGCCGTAATTAGTATTGCTAAAACTGATATTGTAAGAACAATATTACCACATGCCAAACCCATTGCCAAAGGTATACCACCTATTGCTGCTTGCACTGTAGCTTTTGGGGTATATCCTATCATACAGAAGGGCTTTTCATTATTATTTAATTTCGTACCGATTAAACTAACATATACACCAATCATTCTAAATAATAATACACCAAATAATAAGAACACGGCTCTAAAACCAGCGGTAAATGCATTATTTAAGTCCACTGTTGCACCTACTAAAACAAATAATAATATTTCTGCAATAACCCACAGCTTGTTAAATTTAAGTGATAATCTCTTTGCCACATTTTCCTTATACTTTTGAAATGCAATTCCTATACACATAACTCCTATTAGAGCAGAAAATGGTAGGAAAGCAGAAAAAGTATCTTCAATCGTTACCATAATAAATGAAGTACTTAACAAAATAATTACTTTAATAGTGTCTCTTATATGATATTTTGTAAAGAATTTCGTATATAGATATCCTATAAATAAACCGATAAGAATACCAAGCAAAATAGAAACAGGTATGTTCACGAAATTCCATATCGAGGCACCACTACCTTTTGCCATTCCTGTAAATGTGGTAAATATTACAATTACAAAAACATCATCTACTGCTGCACCTGCAAGAATTAGCTGTGGTATATTTTTGTTTGTACCATAGCCCTCCTCCATTAGTTTGATCATTTTAGGAACAATAACAGCTGGTGAAACTGCAGCAATTACTGCACCCATTATTGCAGCATCAAGGACCGTAATATTAAGTAACTTAGGTGCTAAAACTATCATACCAACTATCTCGAAGCAAGCAGGTACAAAACACATTAATATAGCTGGTCTACCAACTTTCTTTAAATCACCGATATCTAGTGATAATCCCGCACGTAATAAAATTATAAGTAGAGCAATTCTACGTAACTCTGATGATACAGATAAAATAGAAGCATCAATTAGATTTAACACATAGGGACCAAGCAAAATTCCTGTTATAACCATACCAAATAAACTTGGAATTTTAATTTTTTTACAAATATATCCTAAGAACATTCCAACAAGCAAGATATACGAAATACTAATTAACATTTAAAATCCTCCTTTTACGCAAAAAAGCTGAAAATTCTGCTTTTTCAATGCAGAAGTCTCCAGCTTAATAAGCGTTCTTAGATAACAAAGGGAGCAAAGCATTCCCTTGGAGTACTTTATTGCCTAGGAATAATTTTTTCCCTTGGAGTAATTTATTCCCTAGGAATAATTCTTTCCCTGAGAGTATTTCATTCCCTAGGAGTACTTCTCTCCTTAAATACTACATTCTTTTTACGATTATAAAACTCATATCAAACTCTGTCAAGAGTGGTATGAATTAGCTATATAACCTTAGTAAACTACGAAACCCTCTAACAGAGTAGTATGAATCTGCACCATTATGATAAATAAACACGGTATTATAACGTTTATCACCAAAAAGAGCACCACCCAATTTACGTATAGCTTCAGGTGTACTTATCCAACTTGATGTCTTTAAATCAAAATCACCAAGAGTCTGTAGGTAACGATATTCCTCTTCATTTAGTATGGTGGTTCCCATCTCATTCGCCATATCCATAGC
>JAFAEB010000027.1 GCA_023424235.1 Bacillota bacterium | reverse complement strand
ACCAATAAGTCCTACTAATGTTAGGCCTGACTCAAGGTTTTTATTAAAACTTGAATTGGTATCTTTGCTAGCTGCCCCTTTCTTTGTTAATAAATCAGATGGTAAATCCTTATAGGCTACGGCAATCACACGAAGTGCTCGTTCTGCCATACCTTGATTTATCTTCGAAATAGCATTCATGTGAGCATTGGTAAGTGTAGTTACAGAACCATTTATGTAAATCTGTGAACATTTTGATATTAGAACATCAAAAGCACCTTTTGTTATACTTTTTAGTTTTTGATTCCCATCCTTATGTACAGTAGTCATACACTTTCTGGTTGAGTCAAAGGGGATCTCATAAACTCTTGGTGAATTCATATCTAATTTTGGTTTTAATAAGTCAACGTGATATGCAGCCATAATTAGAGCCTTTTCAGTGGGTTCACCCGTTGCAGTTACTGTCATAGTTTTCTTATTTTTTGTAACTTGTAAAATAGAATCATTACATAGGGCTGCTAGAGTTAAAAGGTATTTGCTAAAATTAGTATCTGGATGCTCCTTGCCTTGGATTGAAGCGAGCTCTGTTACAGTCATTTTATTCTGAGTAAGGGTACCAGTTTTATCAGAACATATAACCGTTGCACTTCCAAGAGTCTCTACAGCTGGAAGCTTACGAATTACTGCATTTTTCTTAGCCATTCTTTGAACACCGAGAGAGAGCATAATTGTTACGATTGCTGGAAGGCCTTCTGGTATAGCTGCTACAGCTAAACTTACAGATGTCATAAACATATCAAAAATCGGTCTGTTTTTAAGAATACCGATTATAAAAATAAGAATACAGATACTAAGGGCAGCGATACCTAATGATTTACCAGTTTTAGCAAGACGTTTTTGAAGCGGTGTCATTGGTGTTTCATCCGCCATTATTAGTTTGGCAATATGACCGACTTCTGTATTCATACCAGTAGCAGTAACAATAGCACTTCCTCTACCATAGGTAACGATACCAGTAGCCATAACCATATTAATTCGATCTGCAAGGAGAGTATCCTTTCCCAAAAAAGCAGCTTCATCTTTTTCTACTAGATGAGATTCACCGGTTAGAGAAGCTTCTTCTACTTTTAGGTTTACACTATTTAATAATCTACCATCAGCGGGTACAAAGTGACCAGTTTCTAAATATATAATATCACCCGGTACTAATTCCTTCGCATCAACGTTTTCAATTATGCCATCACGTAAAACTAAAGCAGTGGGAGCTGACATTTTCTGAAGTGCTTCAAGTGACCTTTCAGCTTTTGTCTCTTGTAATACACCTAATATTGCATTCAATGTAATTATTAGTAAGATTATGATAGGGTCAACAAAATCTACTTCACCATGCATGAGAGAAACAAAAAATGAAACAATAGCAGCACAAATAAGTGTGATAATCATAAAGTCACTAAATTGACTTAAAAATCTAAGGATTATATTTTTCTTTTTTTTTGCTTCTAATATGTTCAAACCATAAGTTTTTTGCCGCCTTAATACTTCCTTTTTAGATAAACCATTTTCAGTATTGCTACCTAGCTCTGTAATAATTGCCTCTTTTGTCATGTTATGCCAGTTCATACTTTATACCTCTTTTTTCATGTTTGTCTAAGACATTATATGAAGTAGATTGAAAAACAATTCACTAATAAGTGGGTAAATGAGAAATGGAGTATATTAAAAATATGAGAAGGATAAGATTTTCTATTTACTATTTAATGAAATCATGTATAATTTACTTTACGTGTCATTAGGGACTTTTGTTTCTATCAGAAGATTCCAAGGAAGAAGTAGGAGGATATATGGGAAGAAGTATAACACATGATATGACAACGGGAAATCCCACTAAGCTCATATTAAAATTTTCAATTCCAATGTTAATTGGTAATTTATTTCAACAATTATATAATATGGTTGATTCCATTGTTGTTGGACGGTATGAAGGTAAGAATGCATTAGCAGCAGTAGGAACAACTGGTCCATTAAACTTTTTTATATTCTCATTGGTATTAGGGTTAGCCTCCGGTATCTCCATTGTAATATCCCAATATTTTGGAGCAAAGGATGAAGAAAATGTAAGAAAAGGTTTTGCTACTGCATCCTATACAATCGTTATTACTTCCTTAATTATGGGACTTATTGGGTTTATATTAAGTAGACCTTTACTTAGGTTGTTAAATACGCCGGATTCAATTATTAATGATTCCGTTACATACATGAGAATCGTTTGTCTTGGTATAATAGGTATTGGTGTTTATAATGGAATTGCTTCTATTTTAAGAGCAATGGGAGATTCTTTAACACCCTTACTCTTTTTAGTAGTTGCATGTATTTTAAATATTATTCTGGACTTATTATTTGTTATTCAATTTGGCTTAGGAGTAGCAGGTGTAGCCTATGCAACCGTAATCTCTCAAATTGTCGCAGCTGTCGGTTGTACCATATATGCACTGGCAAAAGTGAAAATTTTACGTATGCCATTAAATGAGTTTAAGCCTGATAAAGAAATATTTAAAAAATGTCTAAAACTAGGGATACCAGTTGCTCTACAAAATGCTTTGGTATCTACATCTGTAATGGCGTTACAAAGTGTAATAAATAGTTATGGAGAAATCGTAATAGCTGCATCAACTGCTGCAGCAAGAATAGAGCAACTAATATTACAACCAGGTATGTCTGTAGGAGTTGCAGTTTCCTTCTTTACAGGTCAAAATATTGGTGCTGGTAATATTGAGAGAGTTAAAAAAGGATTCAAATCAGCATCCATGGTAATAATTGGATTTAGTTTAATTATGATGCCGATTATATATTTTGGTGGCGGTAGTATTATGAGATTATTTACAACAAGTGATGATGTAGAAGTTGTTCGAATTGGTATTGAAGCACTTCGTGTAACATGTTTCTTCTACTCCTTTGTAGGTATGATTTTTGTTACAAGAAATTTACTTAGCGGAGCTGGAGATGTAAAAATTCCGATGGTCATGGGATTTACTGAAGTAGTATCAAGAGTAATCGTTTCCTTAGTATTAGCATCCTTTATTGGTTATAATGGAATATGGTGGGCGACAGGTTTAACTTGGTTCTTTACATCTATCGTTGGTCTAATTCGATACTATTCTGGTAAATGGAAAAATAAATCGGTTGTTGTCCATTAGTTTTTTATATGCTATAATTCCTTAAAGGATATAAGCTTTAGCCTAACTAGGTAGTAACATAAGATTAGGAGGCATTGATGTCAAGATACAATAAAAAAATATTTGTAATAGGTCATAAAAATCCAGATACAGACTCTATCTGTTCAGCGATTGTTTATGCAGACTTAAAGAAAAAGTTAACAGGGAAAGACTATGTAGCAAAAAGAGCTGGTCACCTTAATGCAGAAACACAATTTGTATTAGAAAAATGTAATGTAGAAGCACCAGAGTATATATCTGATGTAAGTACACAAGTTAGAGATATTGAAATCCGAGAAGTAAAAGGTGTAAGTGGTAATATTTCATTGAAAAAAGCTTGGAAACTAATGAAGGATGAGAATGTTGTTACTCTTCCCATAACAAAAGATAAAAAACTAGAAGGTGTCATTACGATAGGTGATATTGCTACCACTTATATGGATGTCTATGATAGTAATATCTTAGCCACTGCCAATACTCCTTACTTAAATATACTTGAGACAATTGATGGAACTATGGTGGTTGGTGACAAGAATAAAAGCTATAACAAAGGAAAAGTATTAATTGCTGCTGCCAATCCAGATTTAATGGAAAGCTATATAGAAGAACATGATTTAGTAATACTTGGAAATCGCTATGAATCCCAATTATGTGCCATAGAAATGAAAGCAGGATGTATCATTGTATGTGAAGGTGCAAAGGTATCTATGACGATTCAAAAGCTTGCAAATGAACATGGCTGTACTGTAATAAGTACTCCTCATGATACCTATACAGTAGCAAGATTAATGAATCAAAGTATGCCAATTGAATTTTTTATGATACGAGATAATTTAATAACATTTCGTAGCGATTCTTTAATAGATGAAATAAAGACAGTTATGGCAAAAAATCGTAATCGAGATTTTCCAATCTTAGATCGTAGAGGAGATTTTTTAGGAATGATCTCAAGACGTAATCTCCTTAACATGGAACGTAAGCAAATTGTATTGGTAGATCACAATGAACGAAGTCAAGCAGTTGATGGTATTGAAGATGCTGAAATATTAGAGATTATTGATCACCATAGATTAGGAACGATTGAGACAATAAAACCAGTATTCTTCCGTAATCAACCCCTAGGTTGTACGGCTACCATAATTTATCAGATGTATAAAGAAAATGGTATTGAAATCGAAAAGGCCATGGCAAATCTACTATGTGCTGCTATTATCTCTGACACCCTAATGTACCGTTCTCCAACCTGTACACCAATTGATAAAGAAGCATGTGAAGAGTTAGCAAAGATTGCCGGTATCGATGTTGTAACCTTTGCTGAAGAAATGTTTGAAGCTGGTAGTAATCTTAAAAGTAAATCACCAGAAGAGATATTTTACCAGGACTTTAAAAAATTCTCAATCGATGACGTTACTTTTGGAGTGGGACAGATTAATTCTATGAATGCCATTGAGCTAGCTGATATTAAAGAAAAATTAATGCCTTATTTGGAAAAGGCATATATAGAGCATGGAGTTGATATGATCTTCTTTATGTTAACGAATATCATACGTGAATCTACGGATCTTATATATATGGGCAATAATGCAAAAGATCTAATTGAGAGAGCTTTTGGTGTAACTTCGAAAGGTGATTTTTACCGACTCGATGGTGTTGTATCAAGAAAGAAACAGTTAATACCATCCCTTATGATTGCAATTCAAGATTAATAAATATAAAAATAAGACACTCTATTTCACATAATTGAATTTATTATTATTATGAAATAGAAGTGTCTTATTCTATATTGATAATTTGATATTTACATTATCATCTTACATCATGCACAATATTACTTTCCATTGCATTATAGCGTAACATTTTATTAGAGCTAAACATTAAAATTTTACTTATAAATATACTATGCGTAATAATTTGCTTGTGCCATAAACATTTCTTTATATAAACCATCTGGCTTCTTCATTAACTCATCATGAGTACCATATTCAGCAATTGTGTCCTTGGAGAAGACTGCTATTCGGTCACAGAATTTACAGGAAGAGAGCCTATGAGAGATATATAAAGCAATTTTTCCACCTACAAGATTGTCAAAATGATTGTAGATTTCATATTCTGCAACAGGATCAAGAGCTGCTGTAGGTTCATCTAGGATTACGACAGGTGCATTTTTATAAAGTGCTCTTGCAATAGCAATCTTTTGAGCCTCACCACCTGAGATATCGGTACCATCTTCATCAAAACCTTTATAAATTATGGTATCTACTCCTTTTTCTAAAGAGTTAATTTTATCATATAAACCACTTTCTTTACATAAATCAATTAATTTTTCATCCATATTGTCATTATCAAGGGATTCGTTGTTTACTAATACATCATTAACCAGGGATTCATTAATTGTCAATGAGCTATTATCAATCGATTCATTATCAATCAGTATATGATTATCAGACTTATCTCCCTTATCAAGCTTTTCCCTATTATTAGATATTTCACTATTCAGTGATTTTGCTTTATCAAGAAGAATATTGTCTCTAATGGAAAATGCGAATAATTTAAAATCTTGAAATACGACAGAAAATAAGTTCATATATTCCTCATAGTCATATTTCTTTATATTAATCCCATTTAATAAGATTTCACCTTCGGTTACATCGTATAAACGGCATAATAATTTAACCAAGGTAGTTTTACCAGCTCCATTTAATCCGACAATGGATAAATGCTCATCATTTGATAAGGTCAAATTAATATTTTTAAGAACATAAGTATCATTTCTTGGGTACTTAAAGCCTACATTTCGAAATACAAATTCATAAGGACCATTTTTAGGAACTGGTAAGCTACCTTTTTCTAATGCGTCTGGATACTTCATAAACGTGACATATTCATCCATAAAGGTTGACTTTTTATGGATTTCTTGTATATTCCAAATAATACCATTAAGTGTTCCCTGAAAGGTATTTAAAGAGCTTGATAACATATTAAAGTCTCCAACTGTAATCAATCTTTTAATCATTAAAAAGCCTAAATATATATAGTACAAGGAATTGCTTATAGCACTTATAATTACATCAAGCTCATAAAGACCAAGTGTACCCCTTGACTGCTGCTTCCACTTTGTACACATGTCATCATTATAAGAATCTGCTTTGTGTAAGATCATATCTGATGCACCGTAAAGTCTTACATCTTTTCCAACTTTAAAATCGGAAAGTTGCCAATATACATACCCAAATCCGCGGTTTAAGTTCACTAACTTTTTAAAATAAGATACATTAATTGAATTAGCTTTGCTATTAATAATGGATTTTAGTAACACAGCTATCATACTGACAATTAATACAACAGGTGAGCTAGTAGTGATAACGATAATAACACCAAGAAGAGTTATTATATTTGCTATAATATCTACAAAACAAGAGCTTAATCCATGAATTCCTCCAGAATACCAATCCATTCCTGTCTGTGCTTTACTTATTTGTTCTAAAGCTTTTGGGTCCTCCGTATGCTCAAAATCCATATCCATTGTTCGATAACTCAGCTTAATCTTAAAGTAACGATCAAAACTATCCGAGTACTTTCCTAAGGTATCATTAATTAGGTTTTTACTTGTATTAAATATGAAATTACCAATGCAAATATATAGGATAATTGTAACAATATAAGTTAAGTCACGATCCCCCATTAATTCGTCAATAATAAACTTAGGAAGAATCATATTAATAAATGGGGAAAATGCATTCACAAGGATTAAAAGTATGATAAATAAAAAGTAGAGTGGTTTATAATGAAAAGCCTCTCTATAAAAATAGGATAACGTATGAAACACTAACTTATAAGATTTCTTTTCGTCTTTTTCTTTAGATTTCACTGCAAGCTACCTCCTCTACCTCTTCTTTATAATATCTTGCTTGCATTAAGAACATTTCACTGTATTCTCCTTTTTTAGCAAGTAATTCTTCGTGTGTAC
>JAFAEB010000261.1 GCA_023424235.1 Bacillota bacterium | reverse complement strand
TGACATAAAGCTGTAGAAAGAAGAATGTCGGAAAGCCGTATGAGGGAGAACCTCACGTACGGTTTGATGAGGGGAAGGAGGGCAAGCCCTCTGACCCACTCTATAATCCTCTCTATACTTTAAATTATGATACCTTTCGATTATAGATTTCTAAAGTCGGTCTATGACTTATACCATTTGAAAAAATTTTAATTTATGTATCGCCACTCCTAATTCCCGCTGTATCATAGAGAAATGATTACGATGTAGTTTGAATGGTTCGTAAGGTAATGCATAAACAATGCTTTTGTAATACTTTTAATATCATTAAAAAATAGATTGGAAATGGTTCAAATTAGACTTATATCTTAAGTTAATTGTCTAACTGGAAACCATAGCTCGATATATCCATATTCTTTGTCACCACCATAAATTTCAAAGTTTGCGGCAGAAACTCTTTCATAATTGGCAGTAGGTAACCATTCAGAGTAAAATCTTTTTTGTAGATTTCTTAAAACTTCTGAAAAATCCTCATCCCATTTAAATTTTTCTGAAGGAAAAATAGCATATGTCTGTGCTGGTATGTGCTGGATTTTAAAATTATCAGTCTTTGAGCTCTTTGAGACAAAGGAGCATAACATGTATGGAAAGGTATTCCCTTCTGTCTTTCGGTAATTCTCAACACCATGAATTTTACATAAATCCTCAGTAATAAATTCAGGCAATTCCCCTGATGCGTTAAATAATCTCTCATAATCCCCATTTGCATGTGATGCTCTCCATAATTCAGATGGACTCATAAAGCCATCTTCCCCTGATAAGGATGCTATTGTTTCAATTCCAAACACATCAAAAGCTTCTTTTGTTTCAATTCTGTATTTCATTTCATTTCCTCCTTTAATTGAAATATGGAAGGATAATTTAGGATAAGCTTTGAGTTGTACTCCAGGTTGTTTCGCTTCGTTTGGGGTAATACCATGGATGTTAGTAAATGCTCTAGAAAAAGAAACTGGAGAATCATACCCATATTTTAAAGCTATATCAATTACTTTAGCATTGGAATTTTGTAGCTCAAGAGCAGCTTGTGTCAAACGTCTTCTACGTATATATTCAGCCAGCGATATATCCGTTATAAATGAGAACATACGCTGAAAATTATAGGAAGAACAACATGCTTTTTGGGCTACTATGGTTAAATCAATCTCCTCCGTTAAATTACATTCGATATATTCTAGCGCTTCATTCATTTTTGTTAGCCAATCCATAAAACACCTTCCTTTCAAATAAAGTATAGCATCCTGTCTTCTCCATGTAGCAACTATTCATGCACAAATTTGTACTACTTAATATATTTTTGTGTTAAATATACGTGTAGGTATGGTAATCACTGTCTACTAACTTATATTTTACTTCTATTATCTTATCAATATTGTCCTTCAATTTCCTTTACTTGTCTATATAAAAATTCATTTGTTGGTACATATATCTTATGTTTTTTTGCCATGTCTATCACAGTTCCTGCAAACAATTCAACTTCTGATGGTTTACAATTAATGCGATCCTGTCCCATAGAAGGCGTTCCATTCGGATTAAGCTTCCCTATAATTTCAATGTATTGGTTTAAATCTGCCTCTGATAGTTTGATTCCTTCTGCATTTGCTACAGCAATTACTTCACGCATGGCAGCTATCATGGTGCGATTAGCTTCACCATAGGTTAAAACTCCTGCATAATTCGTATTATAAACCATACATGTCTGATTAACCCCAACATTTAACATAAACTTACTCCATAAGCGATGTAAAATATCCTCTTCCACCACATAAGGCAACTCTATCTTATCAAAGAAGGTTCTTACACAATTAATCTTATCTACTTGCTTTTCATCCACAATTCCAATATGCAATTTCCCCATATGTGTATATTGTAGCTTGTTATCGAACTTCATTGCATCCATACCTTGAGCAATGGTATAGATAACCCTATCCATACCATACTGTGCACCGATTACTTTCTCACTTGATATTCCATTAAGTACGGATAGGATTATTGTATCCGGTCCTATACATCTCTTCATTGAAATAAGTGCTTCTTCCAACCCTGTGTATTTAACAGCAACAATAAGCAACTCCGCTGGCCTTGCTTCACTATCCTTAGTTAATTTAAACTTAATCGCTTCCCCATTGCAATAAAAGGTCTGATTCTTATACTTCTCTAGCCGGTTATCTTCCATTATAAAATCAACTGCATCCATCCCCAAATGTTTTACCATATGAGAACCATATAATAGTCCCAATGCTCCCATTCCAATTATACTTACTTTTCTTATTTCTCTTTTGCTCATAGTTCCTCCTGTCTATTACCCTTTATCCTTCATGGCTTTTAATCTTAATATAATAACTAAATACAAAGTCAACCTACTAACCTTTTCGATGTAATCTTTTCAACTATCATTATACTTCCGATATTTTATCACGTTTATTTTATTGATTCTATCTATTATAAATTATATTATTATTTTATTTTATAAATCAAGACTATCTTACATAGATATAAATCTATTAAGCTTACAAAAGCTGATAGATAAAACAATGGAAAAGGAAATAGTCGATATAAAGTACATCTATCTTAAACTTATTTATACCTAAAAAGAAGCTTTAATCTTTTCATTCAATATAAAAAGAACTGTGCAACCATTTATATAGTTGCACAGCTTCAAAGATTAACTATTTAGCTTTTGTTACCGTAATAGAAATGGTTTTTGTAACCCACTCTCCATCATTGTTTTTTACTCTTACATACAGCGTATCGTTTCCTTTAGATTTTGCTGTAACTCTCGCTTGTAATTCACCTGTATTTTTTCCTACGGTTACGATAGAAGCTTCCTTTGTTCTCCACTCAAGTGTACTAATGTCATAACCTTTTACTTCAATTTCGAATGTAACCTTGTCTCCAACTTTCATTTTAGAAGTCGATCTTGTAAAGCTAATGGACGGTTTTTCAACAACAATTGTAAGTTCTTCTCTTACCCATTTGCCATTCTTGTCTTTTACTCTTACATACAGAGTATCTTCACCTACTGATTTAGCTGTCACAGATGCTTCTAGTTTACCAGTATTTCTTCCTACTGTTACAATTGAGACTTCTTTGGTTCCCCATTGTAGTGTACTAAGGTCATAGCCCTTTACTTCCACTTCTAAACTGGTATTTTCTTTTACATGCATAACAGATACACTCTTTGTAAAGGAAATAGACGCTTTATCTACCTTAACTGTTGTAGTAAAGGTCTTATTACTTCCGTCTTTTAGAGTAATTACTGTAGTAATTGTTGCAGTTCCTTCACCATTAGCAGTAATATTACCTTGTTTGTCTAAGCTAATAACTTCTCCAGATGAACTATCAACTTTGTTCCCCTTTACTCTTTCAGATACGATCGTATTAATCATCATTTCTACTCTATCTTTACTCGTAGTTGCACTAAATTTATCTACTACGACTAAATTAGAAGGATAGGTTAAAGAAAGGTTACTACGATTATCTTTTGTTCCTCCAACATATAATAAGATCTTATCTTTAACTTCTACTTCATCAAGATATTTTTTCATGTCAACAGGAGTTTCAATTACTGGAGGAGTTACTTCTGGTTCGTCTACTACTGGCGGATTGACAGGTGGGTTCACTGGAGGATCCACAGGAGCTATAACATCTGTCCAATTAAAGGTATAAGTTAAAGTAGACTTTTTGTCTTCTGCAAGCACTTTAATTTGCATTTTATTTTCATTGTTAATAACTTCTGTTGTTGCCTTTTCAATTACTGGTAAAGCCACAACTGTCATGTCAGATGGTCGAGTAACTGTATACTCTAATGTTCCTGGAGAGAAGTTTTCTATAGCCTTTCCTCCCACAGTAACATTACGAAGCGTTGCATTTGTTTGTGGAACTTCAATTTTATATAGTTTTGTTCCAGCATTTGGTGCAAAATAGATCGTTCCATCGATACCTACTGTCATGTCATTAATCATCGTCGTGTTAATAACTTTGTATCGCATAGTATCCGTATCTACTGCCACTAATTTTCTTCCCATCGATGTGTACATAATACCATCTGGAGCCCATTCGATACGGAAAGGCTTCCATTTACTTGAGTTATATAAGCTTGGTGAAACTACTAGACTTTTTACTACTTCTTGTGTTGAAACATCTAATGCAAATAATGTTCCTTCTACTATACCCCATAAATATCCGTCTGGACCAAATGATAATTCACCAATCATTCTTGGAGCTTCATCAATAAATGGAATTGAAGGAGTAAATTCATCAATCTTCTTACCTTGTTCAACATCCCAAACAAATATCTTTGCTTCTTTCTCGCTTGGTTCAATACCTAAACCACCCCATACCGTAGTACTACCATATAATAAACCATCTTTGTAAGCAAGACCAATGATTGCTTGATCTTTTACCACGTTATCGTATTGTGTCCATGTATTAGTAGGTTCATCATAAATTGCTAAAGTACCACCCAATACACCATAATCAGCTACATTACCAACAAATAACTTATTATCTCCTGATGTAAGAGCAAACGGTCTATCTTGATGATTTCCAATGTCATATACCAATTCAGGGTTTTTATCCTTATGTATTTCTGGATGATAACGATACATGATAGAACCTACATAAGTTCCATAATATACATAATCATTCAGGAAACCGATTCCCTCTGGTTGAGCAAATGAAGGTAAGCTCTTTTCAATTGTATTTGTATAAGGATTATAGATCGTCATACCTCTTTGATATCCACCAAGGTATAACTTACCATCTTTATTCCAGCTCTCTAATGCTTGAATATTAACAGCCGAACCACCTACATTAAGCATCATATTAAGTTTTATTTCTGCATTCACTGGATCGATAAGAAGATATTCTCCATTTTGAATGATCATGGCAAGTAATGGTTCATCATCTGGATCCTCATTAATGAACACCATATCTTTTACTCTAGTTACATCTGATGATAAAGGACTAGAAAATTTAATTTCAGTGGATTGTTTTGTATTAAAATCATATTGGTAGAACTGTGTTAAATATCTGTAATAAATCAAATTTGGAAAGTCTGGATGAGGAGTCGATAACATATTGGTATACATGAATGTACTCTCAATTTCTAACGTATCCTTATCCATAATAACCATTTTATTTGTTTGCACAGAAACACATAATTTGTTGTTTATTACAAATACATTGTCCATCATTCCATCGAAACCGGTATATCCTTCTACATAAATTTCTGTAGCTTCACCTGATTCACGATGTATTTTCATTAATTTCTTTGGTGTTCCCATTGCTGCATAAATATAAGTATCATCTACTGCAATACCTCTGACATAATCTTTACCACTTTCAATAATACCATAGTCACGGATTGATTTCGTTTCTATATCATACTCAAAAACTCTACCACCCTTTTTATCTGCGAAAGTACCACCATATATTTTCCCATCCGTAGTTGCCTCTAAATCCCATATCCATGTAGAAGGTGTAACTGCACCCAGGTTCTCTACTTTCTTTTCTGTAGGTATATAACGATGCATTTTTCCATCTTCTGTTGATCCAACATAAACATTCTTATCAGCACCAATCGTGATAGCCCATACGGCTGCACCTGTATTTGGCAATACTTCTTTGAATTTAATTTCTCCAGTAAAAGCATCTAGTGCATAAAAGGTTCCTGTTAATCCATTTGATACAAAATAAATTTCCCATTCACCTAAAGCATTTTTGCTAATTGCAGCTGCTTGCCCTAAGTTAACTTTTACCATTTCTCCTAAATCAACTGGTTCGCCATATTCTCTATCTAGTGGTTCTCCTGCAACTACTTTTGTTAATATAACTTCATCAAAATAAGCTTCTGTATAACTAATTTCTCCTGAGTAGAATGCAATTCTTGCAGATACTGCATTGGCAGGTGATGTGGATGCTACCTTAATTGCTGTCCATTTTTCAGTACCTAAAGATACGGAACTAAACATTTCTGTTTTCACAGATACTTGTTTATCATTTGCATCATAATAGTATATCTCAAATACAACATTATGACTTTGACTTTTAACATAAGTAAATGCTTGTGATAAATAGGAAGTTGATGGCTCAACCTTAAATTTATCACTTATAACACGTAACATCTTTTTGTTATCATTATCATTAAAGTATAAACTATTTTTGCCTGTATGAACAATGTCTGAACTAAGATTCATAATTCCATCTGTAGCTTCAGCGAATTGCCAGTTAGGAATTTTTCCATCTACTAAAGCTTCTTCAAAACCAGGATTTTGAATTTCTTCTGCTAGTTCTACAGGAGGAACATCTACTGTTGAACATGTTAAGGAGATATCATCTAAATAGGTGTCTACCAGATTTGCTCCACCACTACCCATAATTTCTAGTACAATAGTAACATATACTGTATTTTCTGGTATCTTTAAGGTTATTTCCATCGGAGACCACTGTTCTTTTATTACTCCTTGGCCAATTCCAAATAAGCTATTTCCAGAATTGCTAATCACTTCATCATTACTATTGAAATAATTTAGGTAGAAGTTTAATCTGCCTTTATTCGATAACATGTATGCTTGGCCTTTTAATATATATTCTTTACCAGCTTCCACTTTAACAGGATCACTTACTAATTTAAGCCATGTGCTGGTAGAAGAATCTACAAAATAAAGACTCTTATCTCCATCAAATTTCTGTACAGTACTTACTTCTGTGGTACCAACAGCCCCTTCTGCTCTATTCCATCCTGGAATACGCCCATCAGCACCTACTTCTTCTTCAAAGCTTGGATTCTTAATTGCATTGGCTGGCTCTATAACTACTGGTACTTCTGGTTCTTTTGGTTCCTCTGGATCTACTGGAGGTTTTGGATCTACTGGTTTTGTTACTACCTCTTCTTCAAAGCCACCATTAGGTACTACCCCTTCAATCACATCCTTTGTATCAAAATCTAAGATAGTTACATTATCAAGATATGCGTCAATCATATTTTGATTAGTACCACCTCCACATTTAATCACAATTCTCATTTCGGTTGTTCCTGTAACCGGCTTAAAATCAAAATTGATTGTCTTCCAGACATTTTTCTCAGTAAACTTAAACAAATTACTAATACCTGCGCTATTCATATCTGTTCCTAATAGCTTTTGACTACTATCATAATATTTAACAGTAACTTCCAAGCTATTGGTTTGACTTACAGCATAGACATCTGCTGTTAATTCGTAAGTTTGCCCTACCGAAATAGCTGAACCTGATACTGCAATTGCTGATCCGGATACTACAAGAGCTGAACCAGATACTACTTGAATTGGATCACTTACAACTTCTAAGTATTTGTCTGCCAATTCATCCTTAATGTGTAGACTTTGTGTTCCAGTTTTTACTTGAGTTTTGCTGATTTCTACCAATCCAACGGAACCTGAAGTCATGCCCCAACCAGGTGTTTTAGCCTCTTCTGCTAATGTAGATACACCGTTCTCCTGCGCACTTACAGGCACTGATGTGATAGTATTTCCCCCAAATACCATCGATAGAGCTAAAAAGACTGATAAAACCCTTTTCGTTATTCGCTTTCGTCTCATAAACTTTACTACCTCCTTCAAAATAATTTGTGTAAAAATAACTTAACATACCATATTTCATATTCATATTTCTCATTTTCATTTCCTTTACTATTTTTATATTTATGAAATAATTTTTAAGGGGAATCTGTGTAAAGCCTTGTATTAGCAAGCTTTATATTGTTATAGAAATTGATAAAGAGGTGGAAAATAGTAAAAAGCAAAAACATTTAATTGAACCATTATATATACTAAAAAAACTTTAATAACGAAGGCAAACATATTTAGAAGAAGAGGGGAGGGACACATGTATAACGTGGCAACAGATAATTATATAGGAAAGACAAATAATGAGAAATAAAAACTACGAATTATAATAGAACACATTTAAAAAGAAGATAAAGATTAACAAAAGGATTCTAAAAGCATATGCCTTTAGAATCCTTATGTTAATCTTTATTTAATGCCTTTCGCTACTCATAAATAGCTTTTCATTATAATTGATTCGAATTACGGATGACCAATTTGGGTTCTAAGCATACTCTCATGCTTTCTGTTTCCTCCTGTAAGGAGTGAATCATCACCTCACAAGAACGAATTCCTAGCTCTTTGATATCTTGATCTACACTAGAAAGGTTACTTCCAAACAAAAAGTCAGACAATAAATTATCGTAACTTACAATCATATAATCCTCGGGAACTCTTATCCCACATTCCATAAATTTTTTTAAAACACCAATTGTCATCATGTCATTGCATATGAATATAGCTGAACAGTCTGTTTTTAAAATCTGCTCTCCTGCCTGATATCCACCTTCAATACGATAGTTTGCGGGAATAATATATTCCTTTGTAACTTTTACACCATACTCCTCCATTGCCCTTTTATATCCGTTTATACGTGATATGGAACTATTAGAAATATAGGTATTACAGATACAAGAAATCTTTCTATGACCTTGTTCTAGCAGATACTTTGTTGCTAAATAAGCTCCATTAAAACTATCAAAATAAACCATATTACAGTCAAAAGATTCAATCACACGATCTATCATAACATACGGAATCGGTAGTCTCTTAAGTTTTTCCTTAAGTTCATCCTGATGGAGATATGTCTCATTGGATATATTTAAGAATAAACCATCTACCCCTCTAGATACCAACAAGTCAATTAGTAGCATATCTTCTTCATATTTATCGTTAGAATTAACAATGATTAAGGTATAATCACTTTTTCTTACTTCCATCTCTAATGTTTTTGCAAGCTTAGAAAAAAATAGATTGTCGATATCAGGTATAATTAATCCTAATGTTTTCGTTTGTCTGGTTACTAAACTTCGAGCTACTGCATTAGGTCTGTAGTGATTATCTTTAGCAATCTTTTTAATTAATTCTTTTGTCTGCTCTGAAATTCGATTGGGTCTATCATTTAATACTAGGGATACGCTACTAGGTGATACATTCGCTTGTCTCGCTATTTCTTTTAATGTGATTGACATAACTTACTCCCATCTTTCTATATTTCATCCATTTCTTTATTAAATTTAAAATCATTCTATCTATCTTAAACTACATAATTTTAATTGGTACTATAATCCATATTGGGTATAGTTTTAAGGATTTTGTCTAACACTATTATAATAGAATCTGTATTAAATAGCAATGTCTTTTCGTCTTTTGATAAAACGTTTTATCTTTTATTATTTTACAGTTGACAAATATGATATAAAAAGATAAAATCTAAATATAAAGATGATAAAACGTTTTACCTAATAGTATTATGAAAATATAATTTGCCAATTAAATTTTAGGATGGAGAGAACAATATGAAACTAGGAGTAGTTGGTAGTATCAATATGGATATGATTGTAACAACTGAACGTATACCTGCTAAAGGAGAAACGATAAAAGGAAATGACATTTCCTATATTCCAGGTGGTAAAGGTGCAAATCAAGCAGTTGCTGCTGCAAGGCTTGGTGCCGAAGTTTTCATGTTTGGTTGTATAGGAAATGATGAAAACGGTAAGAAATTAATTCAAAATCTATCAAAAGAAGGAATCAACACTAAGAGTATTAAGGTTGTTGATGAGTTAAATACAGGCTTAGCTATTATAACCGTTGCTGAGAATGATAATAATATAATTGTAATAGCTGGAGCTAATAATGCAGTTGATTTAAGCTATATAGACAGTATCAAAAAAGATTTATTGACCTGTGACATGGTATTACTACAACATGAAATCCCCCAAGAAACAGTGGAATATGTGATTAAACTCTGTTACGACAATCATATAAAGGTTATATTAAATCCTGCTCCTGCAAGGCCTGTTTCAAAGGATGTCATTGAAATGATTGATTTTCTTACACCGAATGAACATGAAGCGGCGATTATCTTTGGTTCGGATATTCCTATCGAGAGTTTATTAAAAATGTATCCTGAAAAGTTAATTATCACTCAAGGAGAGAAGGGAGTAGCTGTCTGTCAAAAAAATGGAGAAGTAATTCTACTTCCTGCAAGAAGCACGAAGGTTGTTGATACTACTGGTGCAGGTGATACTTTAAATGGGGCTTTTACACTTGCTCTCTCTAAGAATTACCCTATTGCAAAGGCACTACAGTTTGCAAATATTGCTGCCAGCCTATCCATTGAAAAATTTGGTGCACAAAGTGGTATGCCAACCTATGAGGATGTTATTAAGGAATTAAATAGATAGAAGGAATAGTGATATTTTCACTATAAAAGACTTTCATTAAGGAGATAAACATGAAAAAAACAGGTGTTCTAAATAGTGATATATCAAGGGTCCTGTCCTATATGGGACATACAGATAAAATATGTATCGGTGATTGTGGTTTACCAATTCCAACAGCTTGTGAGCGAATTGACTTAGCAGTACGATTAGGAAGTCCATCCTTTATGGAGGTTCTATCCGTTATTGCAGATGATATGAAGATTGAAAAAATATATTTAGCTGAAGAGATAAAAATTCATAACCCAAAAATTTTAACTCAGATTCAAGAATTATTACAAAAAAATAATCAAACTCTTTTGATAGAGTTTCTTCCTCATACATCATTTAAGGAACGAACAAAGGATTGCAAGGCAGTACTTCGAACTGGAGAGACTACTCCTTACGCTAATATCATATTAGAGTCTGGATGTATATTCGCTTAAACATAGGAGGAGAGCAACATGAAGATTGAAATGCAACAGATTAATAAATCATTTGGACAAAATCAAGTACTGAAAAATGCTGGTTTTATGCTTATGGATGGGGAAGTCCATGCCTTAATGGGCGAGAATGGTGCAGGAAAATCAACTTTAATGAAGATATTAACTGGCGTTTATACTAAGGATTCTGGAACAATATTAGTAGATGGTGTAGAAGTTACCTACCCTAGTCCCAAAGAAGCAGAAAAAGCTGGAATTGTCTTTATTCATCAAGAATTAAATGTTGTCTTTGATTTGACCGTAATGGAAAATCTTTTTCTTGGTAAAGAGGTCACTACATTTCTTGGGATATGCAATAAGAAAGCCATGGTAGAAAAGGCCGAAGAAAGTCTTAAAATGCTAGGTGTAAAAATACCAACCAACAAGTTGATGTCCGAGCTTTCTATCGGTCAACAGCAAATGGTTGAAATCTGTAAGGCCCTTATGGTAGATGCTAAGGTTATTATTATGGATGAACCAACTGCTGCCTTAACTCAAAGTGAGACAAAAATCCTATTTGAGGTTATACAAAACCTCCGTAAGCGAGGTGTATCTATCGTTTATATCTCCCACCGTATGGAAGAAATTTTTGAACTTTGTGATCGTATTACCGTTCTAAGGGATTGTAGCTATGTAGGTACTAAGAATATTAATGAGACGAATATGAATGAATTAGTAAAAATGATGATTGGACGAGAAATCGGAGACCGCTACCCAACACGTAATATAAAAATCGGTGCTGAAGTTTTACGAGTAGAAGGTCTTACTAAGAAGGATACCTTTAAACAAATCTCCTTTAGCGTTCATAAAGGCGAAGTGCTTGGGGTCTCAGGTTTAATGGGTGCAGGTAGAACCGAAATCATGCAAGCAATATT